>CAZIQJ010000114.1:0-7673 GCA_964541285.1 uncultured bacterium
CCGAGCTTTCCTAATAATCGGCTTTTCCCCTTGAAAGCTTAAGAGACCTCCGGCAGGCAAAAGACTGTGGCAAAAATCTTGATCCCCGCCCGCCATATGCTATTATGGCCCCTATGAAAACTCTTCGAGTTCCGGCGGTTTTTCTGGTCCTCATACCCTGCCTTTTAAGCCTGCTCCCTGCTGCCTTCGCCAGCCAGGAAGCCCGTGACACGGAGCGCCTGCGCCTTCTTCAAAGGGCGACCGGCCAGCCGGTTGCAAATACCAGCTTTCAGTCGCGCGTGGACGCTATTTTTGACACAAGCTCTCGCGCTAACCCGACTTATGAATATTCGGCCCGTAAGGATGCCGAAGAGCTCAAGGCCGTCAATGCCAGAATCGAGCAGGAAAAGGCCCTGACCGATGCCGCTCTGAAAAGAAGAAACCAGGGCCAGTCCGACACTTTCGATCCGCGTGTTGCCGTACGAAAAGATGACGCCATGGATAAAAAAAGCCTGGTAGACGCGAGCGAAAAGACCTATCAGGACGATCTGGAGCGGTTAGCCCAGGAAAAAAACAGCTCCGAGCCTGAAAAAATCAACCTGGAGAAGAAAACCAAACGCGAGCAGGAAAAAAGCGACATGCTCCCTTCGCTGGCCAACAACCCTTTTTATTTTTCTCCCGGGACTGATCCGGGACAAACTTCCTTTGAGGCGGGAAAACCCCTGATTTTAAGCCGCATTCTCCAGCTCGGCTACTCAAGGGACGAGGCGGAGTCCATGCTTCGCGACTCCACCAATGAAGAGGACTTGATCCTTCAGCTGATGTCCAACAATGTCAGTTACGGCGACGCCAAGGCCGTAGCTTCCACCGACTAGACCTTCGCTATTCCATTCCGGGAAAAATACTCGAGAGAATATTGTCTTTGAAGTAGGTAAAATCGATGGGCTTGGTGATGTAGTCATAAGCGCCTTCGTTCAGCGCCTTTTTGGCGACCGCGTCATCACGAACACCGCTGACCATGATGACAATCGCCTCCGCGTAAACCTTCTTGAGCATTTTCAGGCAATCCAGACCGCCAATCCGGGGCATCATGACATCCAGGAGAATCAGGTCGGGCTGAAGCTCCTCCGCCATCTGGATTCCGTCTTCGGCGTTCAATGCCTTGGAAACCGTGAACCCGTTGATGCGCAGGTAGTCTTCCAGAAGCTCCGCCATGGCTTCTTCATCGTCAATGATCAGGATCTTTCTGGGTTTTTCAGCCATAGAACCCCTTACTTTTCCGAATCGCTTTTCCAGTTAGTGATATCGTCCTGCGTTCCTTCCTGCTTGTCCGGACCGGGAGAGAACAGGTCATAGCTTTCCGTGTTGCGCGAACCGGGAATGCGGTAGGAATACGCGCTTCCCCACGGGTCCTTGGGCAGGCCTTTTTTCAGATAAGGCCCCTTCCAGTTGACCGCGTCTGAAGGTTTTGAAAGCAGGTCATCCAGCTTTCCGGGATAGCGGCCATTGTCGATTTCATACATGTCCAGGGCCAGCGAAATACCGCCGTCGATGTCCGCCTTGGCGGCCTGCTTGCGGGCCTCTTCAGAACGGCCGGCCAGGCGCGGCGCCACCAGCGAAACCAGGATACCGATAATAATCACCACAAGCAGAATCTCAATAAGCGTGAAACCCTTCTGGGATTTTCTGTTTTTCAGCATACCGCCTCCGTCACTTTGTTACGGTCCGCGCCACAGTCAGCTGCGAACGGATCACGGACGATTTGTCGTCCTTAAGGTTCATTTCGACTTTTTCAATTTTCAAAAGCTGCGGCGAGTGTTCCAGCTCATAAACAAAATCGATCATCTGCTGAAGGTTCGACTCCGCCTGCAGCCCGACTTCAAAACGTTTGGTCCACTTATCGGTCTTGACGGATTCCGGCTTCACGTCTGAAAGCGACACGCCGTTCTTGCGCGCCGTCTGTTCGATCAGGTTTAAAAGCCTGGCTGTCTCTTCCTCATCCGTCCCCGCGTCCAGCTGCGCGAGGTTGGGATATTTTTTCGCCTCTTCAAGAATATCGTCTTTCTGTCTCACCAGCGTTTTGGCTTTTCTGAGCCGCATTTCCGCGACAAAAGTCTCGTCCTCAAGCTCCACGAATTTTTCCGAAGCCGGACGCCACAATCCGTGATAGGCAAAAAGCACAAACACAAAAAAAGACGCGATATAAAAAATCTTCTTCTCGCGCGCGGTCAGCTTGGTCAGCACAGACGGCAGTTTCATGAAGCACCTGCCGGGCCGCCGCGGGTAATGCCGGCCACAATTTCAAATTCAGAAAGCTCTTTCTCCCCCACCTTGCGTTTGCTGACATTGCGCGTTTTGACAGATTCAAGGTAAGGCGTGGACTCCAGAGTGCTCAGAAGCTGAAATACCGACGACATTTCCTGGGTAATACCGCGAAGCACCAGGCTTTTATCGCGGTCCTGATACTGGATCGCGGTAAGCGTCATGGAATCCGGCAAAACACCGGTGACATCTTTTAAAACGTCCAGAAAACTTCCACCCGCGCCCATCTGGTCCTGGGCCAGTTTTATCTTCCCGAGTGTCTTTTCCATTTCTTCGGATTCGGGCCGCACACTGACGTATTCTTTTTTCAGCGCGTCGAGATACGCGGTCCTGCGGTAAATTTTTTCAAATCCAATCATGGAAATAATCATGACCAGCGAAAGGAGCAGGGTTCCGCACCACGCCAGATCGCGGCCGCGTTCTTCAAGCTGTTTGCGCAGCTTGATCTCCGGCGGCACCAGGTTGATCATGCTCTGCGCGGGCGCGATCATCAGCCCGAGCATGGAAGCCCAGGAAACGTGGGCCGAGGATTCCTGCAATGGCCGCGTCAGCTGCTGCTGAACGCCTTCAAAACTGTCCACGACTTCGCATGGAAGATTAAGCTCGCGCGTCAAAACAGCCGCGACATTTTTGATACCGTCCGCCACGCCGGTCAGGACCATGCGGTGGACCTTTTCGAGCTTCGCTTCCGCGGTGCCTGACTCCATGGACCGGGTGACTTCGCGCACAAACTCGCCTTCAGCCGCGGCTCCCTGTTCTTTCATCTGGCGGGCTCCGAGCGGAAGCGTGCGTGAAAAAACAAGCTTGTCCCCGTTCATGATCAAAAGGTGCGTATGCGTCGCTCCGAATTCCAGAAGCAGAGTGCCCGCACTTTCCGGAGCATGGGCTTCAGCGGCCAGAAAGCCGGCATACCAGCTGCGCAGGCCTTCGACCGAAGGCACGACCTGGTCCGCCAGGACCCGGGCCATTTCGCCGATACGGAAATAGCGTATGACCTGGTCACGATGGGAAATAGCCAGAAAAACGCGGGAGTAACCGGCAGCATCAGTTTCCATGACCTGAAAACCTGTCGTGATTTCCTCACGGCTGTAAGGCGTCTGTTTGACGGCCTGCAGGTCCACAATATCGCGGATCTCCTGCGGGTCGATTGAAGGGAGGGAAAGCATTCGAATCGTCAAATGCTGGGCAGGATAGGAAATCAGGACCTGGTCGGGTTTGAACGCATGGACCCTCATGGCCTGAAGGATCTTCAGGCTGATGCCAGGTTCTTCAAGACCTTCCAGGGATTCGGTTTCAGTCCATTCCGCCCTGCGGGACTTGCGGTCCTCGTAAACACCCAGCATCTTCAGCCAATCATCCCCGATCTCAAGAATAAGAAGCTTTTTCTTGAAAAAAGACGGCTCGGGAATGAACTTCATTCCTTCCATGGAGGCAGGAAGTTTGGGAAGCCGGAAGGCCGGAAGCTTCAACTTGGGGAAATTGATCTTTGGCGCACCCATCTTCAACCCGCAGCTCCTTGTTTCCAGTAAAGGACCGTGCCGTCGCGCTTGGCGACGCAGGTCACCATCATATCATGATTTTTTCCGCCATGCTTCAAATGCCCCGAAGCCTGGATCCTGAAGACACTGCTCTGGACCCCCACAGAACCTTCGGCCACCGCGTTTGAAACCTGGGCGAATTCCTCGGCTGAAAAAGAAAGCCCCACGCTCAGACTCTCGGTGATCTGTGAAACCGCCTGAAAAATTTCATCATCCTTTGTGCCCGATACCTGGTCCGCGCCCGCGCGGAAAGCCGCGATTTTTTCCGCCAGCTCCGGCGAGAGCCCCAGGGCCTGAAGCACTGTTTTGGGCGCGGTATTGAGATTGACCCGCCCTTGAGAATATACGGTCACATAAGGCAGAACCTTTTGGAAAAGCTCCGGGGTCACGCCCTTGACCATCGAAAGCTCCTCCACTGCCCTGAAAGGCGCGTTCGCGGCCTTGTAAGGCGGAGAAAGCGATTCATAGTAGGAAGACTCCGCCCCGTCCGCCAGCTGCGCGTCGTCTCCGTCTCTCCAGTCAATGATGGCCTGGGCAATGGCAACAGCGTCGCTTTCCTCAAGCTCCGGGTCCACGGCCCTGAAAAGATTTTTCAAAGGGTTCTCGCCGGCCAGGTTGAGATTGACGCGCGCGCTCTCATCGCAGACTCCATAATAAGTCTCTCCGTCCTGGCTGCAGGAAACAGAAAAAGTCCCCTCGCCGACCGGCACTTCGCGGAAAGCTTTTTCATTCACGGCCCAGGATTCATTCAGGGCTTCAAACGCGGGCATTTTGTCGAGCTGGATTTCAAGCAGCGCGCGTTCAACGCCCGCGCGGGCCAGGGTCCGTCCCGCGACGCGGTCGCGCAGCCATTGCCCCAGCAAAAGTTCCTGTGAAGCCTGGCGGCTCACGGCCAGCGCGAAAATACTCAGGACCGCCAGCATCCACGTGACCGCGATCAAAACACTCCCTTTTTGATGTTTCATGCGGCAGCTCCCGCCGATGCGGCGGTTCCGTCCGTGATGGCCTGGTCCGCCACCGGGACCATAAAAGTTTTCTGAAAATTCCTGGGGCTCAGGCCCTTGCGGCCCTCCGGAACAAGCCGAAAAGTCAGGCGTATGGCCTGGGGGACACCTTCTTTGCCCCGCCAGGTGTCATCCCAGCTGTAGCTGCTGCCCAGAGAACTCAGGATCCAGTAAGACACCCTGAAATTCTCGATCCCTTCCGCGACCACGCTGCAGGACGGCTCCTTGCGCAGATAAAGATCACTCTCGCTCTGCACGCTGCGGCAAATTGTTTTTTTGCTTTCATTCCAGGAATAACCAATGGCGCCTGTCTGAAAAAAAATGCCGCCGTCCTTGTTCTGCGTCTGCACAACGGCGGGGATGAGAAACTCCGCGCTGTCTCCGCCGAACTCAAACTTTTTCTCCGTCTCCATCTTGAACTCTGTTTCCTTTTCCAGCCGGAGCATCCCCCCCACATCCTCCCCCATGCGTTCAAGGGCAAGGATCAACTGGCGCTCGCCGCCGGAAAATTCCCGCGCGCGTTTCCACATCTGGATGCCCATGGTAAAAATATTGTAGCTGGCGACGCTGACCACAGCGAAAAGAGCGATGGCCAGCATGGTTTCAAGAAGCGTGAACCCGCGGCTTCCGAGCGGTTTCATGACTCCATCCCTTCCCGGTTCATGGCCACGAAAGGCAGCTGCAAATGGTCTTCGCGTCCCGCTTCTTTCCAGCGGACCTCCGTGATCACCTGATTGATACGGGTCTGGTCCTCGATCGACGAATGATGAAAAGGACTGACTTCACGGCTCCAGTGATATTTGCGGGCCAGAATCTGCTCATCGCCCTGTTCGGAGCTGGAACTGAGTTTGTGATACTCACGCAGCCGCAGCTCCGCTTCACGGACACGCTCCTCGGCAATCATGGAAGCGCTCAGCAGGTTTCTTGAAATTCCCATGGCCTGCTGGGTCCGGGCCATGACCTGGGCCACCAGCACCAGCCCCACAGCAAGAATAATAATGGCGACAAGGACTTCGATCAGGGTGAAACCGCGGGAATCACTGCGCGAGCACATGAATTTCAAAAATGGGAAGGAGCATGGCGATGACGATAAAACCTACCACCAGGCCAATGCTCAGGATCATGATCGGTTCAAGAAGCGACGTTGCGATTTTCATGGCCTGATTGGTTTCCTGCTCATAAAAAGACGCGGTTTCGCGCACCGCCGCGCCAAGCTGGCCCGACTCTTCGCCCACGGCGACCATGTGGGTCACAAACTTTGAAATGTAGGGAACATCTTCAAGGCTCTTGGCCAGTGTGGATCCTCCCTCAAGACGCGCCGGAACTTTCTCAAGCTCGTCGCGGATGACCACATTTGAAACAGTCTTGTTGGCGACCGAAACCGCCTGATAAAGCGGAATTCCGTGTTCGTAGAGAAGCTCCATTGAACGCAGAAACCTGGAAGTTTCCGCCTTTTCAATCAGCGTGCCCAGGAGCGGAAGCCGCACCACGTTGCGGTCCAGGATTTTTTTCTGGGGCAGCGAAAGCCCCTTGAATTTCAGCCAGAAAAAAACAACACCGGCCGTAATCGACATCCATATCCAGTTGGCCTGGCAGAAATGGCTGACCGCGATGACCACGCGCGTGGGCATGGGAAGCTCCGTTCCAAGATCAGAAAAAAGACCGATAAGGCGGGGCATGACAAAAGTCAGCAGCACAAAAATAGTCATGATGCCCATCAGGAAAAGAAACAGCGGGTAAATGAGCGCGCTTTGCACGCGCGCGCGGACCTCGGCTTCTTTTTCGGCAAAGTCGGAAAGCCGGGCCAGGACCTGGTCCAGCGTGCCCGTGACTTCCCCTGCCTGGACCATGCTGATGTAAACCTGGGAAAAAATTTTCGGGTAATGCCCCAGCACTTCAGAAAGCGGAGCGCCCTGGCGCAGCGAGTCCTGCATATCATGGAGCACGGCCTTGAATTTCAGGTTATGCGCCTGCATCTGCAGGATTTCGAAAATCCTGAGAAGCGGCACGCTGGCTTTGAGCAGAATGGAAAACTGGCGGGTAAAAATGTTCAGCTCGTTAAACGAGATGCGGATTTTTCCTCGTGATTCCGCGGAAATCGTGAACCCCTGCCCGTCGCCGGAATGTCCAGGGCCTTCAGCGTAGGAAGCTGCCTGAAGTTTGATGGGAATCAGTCCAAGGCCGGAAATTTTGCCCAGCGCCGCGTCTTCATTTTCAGCGTCAAGTTCACCTTCCACGATTTCGGAAGGTCCCTTCTTCGCTTTATAAAGGAATCTGGCCATGGCGGTTAATTCTCCTCACCCGCCGCGACCTGGGTAACGCGCATGATTTCATCAATCGTTGTCAGCCCTTTGGCGACCTTGATCCATCCGGCCTGGCGCAGGGTTCCCATGCCGGACTGAACGGCCAGCCGCTTGATTTCATCGGCCGAAGCCTTGGCCATGACCGCGTCCTTGATAGGACGGGTCAGGAGAAGAAATTCATGAATACCGGTCCGGCCCTTAAAACCTGAAAAGTTGCAATGCTCGCAGCCCTCGCCCACCCAGATTTTAAAGTCCTTGTGCCCGTCTTTCTGGGATTCGCGGATTTCTTTTTCAAGCTCCGAGGCCAATGGCCGCTTGTCCTCGCGTTTGCATTTTTCACAGATCAAACGCACCAGGCGCTGGGCGATAAAACATTCCACCGAAGAAACCACCAGAAATGGATCGATTCCCATGTCGATCAAACGCGTTACGGCGCTCGCCGCGTCATTGGTATGAAGTGTTGAAAAAACAAGGTGGCCGGTAAGCGCGATGCGGATGGCAAGTTCCGCGGTTTCAAAATCGCGGAC
>CAZIQJ010000115.1:0-4612 GCA_964541285.1 uncultured bacterium
CTCGCGCCCATGATGAAGCGTGATAATACCGGCAAAAAGCACATCGTGAACGTGACCGCCATGGAAGGGAAGTTCTACCGTTTTAAAAAAGCAGACCGCCATCCGCACACCAATATGGCCAAGGCCGCGCTGAACATGCTGACGCATACCTGCGCGGGAGGCCTGGCCGAACACGGTATTTACATGAATGCCGTGGACACGGGATGGGTGACGGATGAAGACCCTGCCGCGCTTTCAGCCCTGAAGCAGGAGAAGCATGATTTTCAGCCTCCGCTCGACATTGTGGACGGCGCGGCGCGTGTATGCGACCCGTTTTTCGATGGAATCCTGACAGGAAAGCACTGGTGCGGAAAATTCCTGAAAGATTATTTTCCTATCGACTGGTGATTTGAAACGCGGAAGTTCAGGCCGCGGCGGCAAGCGCGGCCGCGCGGATTTTTTCGCCGGGCGTGCGCTTTAAATCCCACGCCCAGCCGAAAAGTGAAGAGCCGTAGATCAGCCACTTGGAAGGGTCCCAGTGGTACCACTTGTGGCCGTTGCGGTAGTCATTGCTGAATTTATGGTGAAAGCTGTGATACCCCTCGCCCCCGGTCAGAAAAGCCCCCAGCCAGTTGTCGCGCGCGCTCAACTTGCGGTCATAGGTCTGCTTGCCGAACGTGTGCGCGAATGAATTGATAAAGAACGTCACCTGAAACACCACGAACAGCCGCGCGCCCACGCCGAATAAAAGCGCCTCAAAAGGCTGGCCGAAATAAAACCCGATGGCCAGCGGCAGGACAAGTCCGAAGGCCGCGGCCCAGAGCTGGAAATAGCGGTGCTGATGCATCAGCATCTTGTCTTTGGCCAGGTCCTGGACATTCCTCATGTCCAGCGAGCGGATCCAGAACAGGATCCAGCCCACATGCGCGTACCAGAAACCTTTCTTGATATTGTAAGGGTCTCTTTTGGTGTCCGTGTATTGATGGTGTGAGCGGTGCAGGGAAGCCCATTTCAAAGCGGACTGCTGCAGCGAGGCCGCGCCAAAGCCCAGCATCAGAAACTGGTAAACCAGATTGGCCTGATAAGTCTTGTGGGAATAAAGGCGGTGATACCCTGCGGTGATGGCCAGTACCGTGGCCGCGCTCATGCCCGCGAAAATCCAGAAGCCTGCTTTTGTGATGCCGTAAAAATAAAGGTAAGCAGGGCAGAGGACAAGCGCCACAAAAACAAGGCCGCCCAGAAAGTAGATACTGGGCCAGCGGTTGAAGCGTCTTCCCGCGATTGGATGATAGGCTTTCATTTGTCTAGTATACGTGCCGGTGTCTTTCAAAGATTCCCTTATTTCCCGGTGTGAGAAATTCTCCTATACAGCCGGTATATAAAATATTTTTAATGTCGGGGTTTTCGGCTGAAATGTAAAAAAAGCGGGGCCGGAGGATGACCGGCCCCGCTCTCAGAGCTTTAAAGCGCACTGCTTATGCTTTCTTTTTGTCCCGCATTGATTTGAAGGTCAAAAGATCCCAGGTGCCATTCACTAAAGTCCGCGTGGCATCAAAGGAATCTCTCAACAGCTTGTTCACCGGGCTTATGACCACAGACCTCTCCTTGATCACCGGTACCTTGTCCATCGTGGTGCCGATGCTGTGGTTCACGGTGCCGTAAAGTTCGCCCGTGTCCTGAACAGGCCGCAGGGTGCTGCTCTTGGTATGACCGTCCACAAACGTATCTACGGTCTCAATCAAACACCAGCCAGGAACCGCCCCTATGACCATCAAAACCGCGAGAATAATCGCGAGTTTCTTCATGACGTTCCACCCCCCTTATGTACTTCCATTTTTCCGCCCAGGACGCCTTTTGAGCGTCCTATAAAAGGATGCTCTAACCCCCAGCGGTTACAAGAGGTGGCTGTTTAATATTTATATAAGTCATTTATTTGTATATATTTATATAAAATAATAAATATTCCCCCTTAAAGCCTGTAAAGACAGCTCTATTCGATAACTATCAAAACTAACATCGGGGACATTTTTAAAGCAGAAATTTGTTTTATCGAGATGGCGGATACAGGCGTATCATGTTGCGCATGCAAAAAATGAAAGAGCCTGTGACGGACTCAAAAAACATTCTCGGCCGGATGAAACCGGGCGATGTCATTATTTTTCATAAAAAGGGAATCAACCCCGGGTCGCTGGGCATCAAGCTGGCCAATTTTTTCAAAAAAGGTTTTTCAGGAAGAGGCTGGACCCACGCGGGGCTTTACCTTGGCGATGATTCCGTGATCGAAGCTTATCCGGACGGAATCGTGACCAACCGGTTTTCTGAAAAATACCTTCAGAATAATTACGGGCTTCTGGCCCTGCGCCACAAAAACGCGGCTGATGAAAAACTCCGCAAGGCCATGGACTTCTGCGTTTCGGAAAAAGGGGAAGCCTACGACAAGGGCGCTCTTTTGTATTTCATCCTGCTGAATTTTATTCCCCAGCAGTTTCATTTCATCCTGAATGTCCGGAACTTCAGCGACAGGCTCAATGACAAGACCAAGTACTTCTGTTCGGAACTGGTCGCGCGCGGTTTTGAAGAAGCGGGTCTTGGCTGCTTTGAGCGTGTCAGCTACAAAATCATGCCTTCGGATTTCTGCAATCCGCTGCTGTTTGAGGAGATCGCCCGTGTCGAACTCCCGAAAGAAGGCAATGCTTTCACTCGCGGCGTGATCAATGTTTTTGTGTTCGCGCTCTATCTGCTCGCGGCCGTGCTGGCCATGCTGGTCAGTACCTTTCTGATCCTTGTGGTGCTGGGCATTCCGGTGGCGGTTTTTCTGCTGCTGGCCGCGCTCGCCGCGGGCATTAAAAAACAGGCGAAGGAGAACTCTCGCTGATGGATCTGATGGAAACGGCCAACGCGGTATTTCAGATCAAGAGCTGTCAGGAAACGCCGTTTGCTCCCAGTGAAACCGGCCCGAAGCTGACGCGCGCCAGCTATGTTTTTCATTATCAGGGGGACCTTGATGGCGAGGGAATTCTTGAAGAAATCAAAGCTCATTTTCCCGGTGAGTGCGCGGTGTTTTACGGCCTGCAGCGTTTCACAGGCAAAGTCGCGGGTATGCAGGGCAGTTTTGTTTTGAAGCATACCGGCCGTTTTGTCAGCGGCAAGGTCAGCGCCAACCTCACGGTGGTGCCTGGATCCGGCACCGAAGGCCTGAAAGGTCTGCGAGGTGAAATGAAAATTCGCACCACTTCGCAGACGGAATTTCCCGTAACTTTTAATTATTGTTTCGCCTAACCGTGCAAAAGAGAGGGAATCATGAAAACGCTTCAGGGTAAGAAAACATTAGTGCTTGGCGGAAGCCGGGGGATCGGCGCGGCCATTGTGAAGCGTCTGGCGCAGGAGGGCGCGGATGTTACTTTTACTTACCACAGTTCGCCGGAGCCTGCCCTGAAACTGGCGGCCCAGCTGGGCGTCAAGGCCGTGCAGGCGGACAGCGCGGACCGCAAGGCCGTGGCTTCGCTCATCGCGGCGCAGGGCGCGCTGGATATCCTGGTCATCAACGCGGGCATTGGTTATTTTGCGGACCCGCTGACGCTCAAGCCCGAAGAAGTGGACCGTTTGATTGACGTCAATATCCGCGGGCCTTATCACGCCGCGGTTGAAGCCGCGCGAAAAATGAAAGACAACGGCCGTATTCTGGTCATCGGCTCTGTCAACGGCGACCGTGTTCCGTTTCCGGGCGGTTCAGCCTATGCCATGACCAAGTCCGCCATGCAGGGCATGGTGCGCGGGCTTGCGCGTGATTTCGGCGCCCGGGGCATCACCGTGAACAATGTTCAGCCCGGCCCCGTGGACACGGACATGAACCCGGCCAACGGCCCCATGAAAGACATGATGCATTCGCAGATGGCCATCAAGCGCCACGCCACTTCCGAAGAAATCGCGGGCATGGTGGCTTATCTTGCCGGCCCGGAAGCCGCGATTGTCACGGGCGCGCAGCACACTATTGACGGCGGCTTCGGCGCGTAAAAAACTCAGCTGTCTTTTTTCAGGGCGGGTTCTTCGAACGGCAGGGTAACGACGTTGGGGTGGTGGTCGGAGATGGGCTCATCCAGATTCACGTTCAGTTCTTCCAGCGTTTCTCCGAAATGCGGGGCGAATTTGTAAGGCCCTTCGTCATCTTCCGGATCCGTCAGAAAAGATTTCACAAAAACCCAGTCCAGCCGCAGCTTTCCGAAAATCGAAGCGATCGGCCTTCTGACCTGAAACGTTGTTTTAAACCCCTTCAAGTCCCTCTGGTTTGAATTGGCCAGCACATGGCCTTTTTTATTAACAGAACGGTTTTGGTTTCCGCGGAAATCAAAGGCGCGCCCGTCGCTGAACCTGAATTTTTTGATGGAATCAAAAAGGCCGTAAACCGGGTTGGGGCCGATCAATTTGACATGCCTTGCCAGCGGGTTCTGAAAACTGCGGGTGACGTTGCTGACATTGCGCAGCGTGTTTACCGGGCCGTAAGGCGTCAGGAATGTCACGGCCGCGTTAAACCATGTGCCCGGGTTTTTGGCGGTTCTTGCCACCACGCGGCTGGCGGTGGTGGGGCTGATGTCCGTGGCCGCGGCATTGAAATCGCCCATGACAATGACCGGAT
>CAZIQJ010000115.1:4622-6333 GCA_964541285.1 uncultured bacterium
CGTCCCTGGCTTTGGGCAGGCATTTGATCTCCAGGTGGATGTTGATGACTGTCAGGGTTGCGCCGGGCAGTTCCGGCACTTCAAGATCCACGCGAAAAAAAATCCTGCCGCCGACTTTCATCTCGCGGTTTAATTCGTTTTGAAATAAAACTTTGGTCCCAAAACGCCGGGTTTGTTCCACGAAAGAGATTTTGGGCTTTTCGCCTTCATACCAGTCATAGCCCTGGGTCTTGAGCTGGAACACCTGCACGCTGCGGATGGGGTAGCGCGAAAGCACGGCGGAACCAAAAACGCCTTTGTAGCGCTCAGGGGAAACGTCAAAGGCGTGTGAAAGGTCAGGCCTGCCGTCGCGGTCCACGGCTTTCTCAAGGCCCAGCATCACCGGGTCAATTTCAAGCTGCTGCGCGCCGTAGGCGTAATTCATCTGAAGAGCTTTGGCCAGCTCCGCAGGCGCGTTCAAATAGCCGGAGCGCTGGACGCCGATGTCCATTTCCTGAAGGATCAAAATGTCCGCGGCCATCAGGCTGGCGCGCTGGCGGCTCATTTTTTTGTAAAGCCGGGAGCCCTGGTTGGCTTTGGAATAATCGATCATGGTTTTAAAGGCCATGTCCGAAGTCAGCAGTTTGACGGCTTTGGGCACATAAAATGATTTTTCAATGTTCCAGCTGGCCACATTCAGGACCCGCCCCAGCGCGGGATGTGTAAACTCCCGCGGCCGCGCGCCCTGGTAAAAAGCTTCATTGCTGATGATGGGAGTGGTCCAGAACTTTTCGAGTTTTTTTCCAAGCGCGCCCCCGGGCCTGGGGTTGGCGGAAAGTGTTTTAAGTTCGTCAAAAGTCAGGAAGTCGGGTTCCTGGTAGCGGGTGTAGCCGCCCTTGAATTCAGGGCCGGCAAAAACATCGGGACAGAAAAGCAGGGCCGGAACCAGCAGGGGAACAAAAAATTTCAGAAACCGGCGCATGGAGGTACAGTAGCAAGGCCGGACACCGTAAACAATATAAATTTAAAAAAATGGCGACAGCGGGCGTAATCCGTAACATAATCTAAAAAAACACAAACGGGACATACATGCTGCCTACCATTTTAATAGATTCTGCAAAAACACCCGACGGCCAGGACTTGCGGCTTTACAAGCATGACCGCGATTTTTCCATCAAGCTCGGCAGCGTTGAGCTGATGAACAGCCGCATGCACGGCTCTGAAGAAGCGCTGGCCCAGCTGGCGTGCGCTGAAATCGCGGGCGAGCCAAAGCCGCGCGTGCTGATCGGCGGGCTTGGCCTTGGCTTCAGCCTGCGCGCCGCGCTGGCGTGCCTGCCTGAAAAATCCGAAGTTGTGGTTTCTGAGCTCATGCCGCAGGTTGTGAAATGGAACCGGGAAATCATCGGCGGCGCGGCGGGAAATCCGCTGGCGGACAAACGCGTGACTGTGCTTGAAGAAGACGTGGTCAAAACGATCAAGGCCGGAAAAACGGATTACAACGCCATCCTGCTTGACGTGGACAACGGCCCTCAGCGGCTTTTTCAGAAAACCAATGAAAAGCTTTACAATTTAAAGGGCCTGTTCAACGCGCGCGCCGCGCTCCGGCCCCGCGGTATTCTGGGCGTGTGGTCGTCCGGGCCTGACAACACTTTCACCAAGCGGCTTGTGGCCGCGGGCTTTCATGTGGAAGAGCGGCAGGAGTATATCCGCTTGCAGTGTGTCCCCTGGCGGG
>CAZIQJ010000115.1:6343-7600 GCA_964541285.1 uncultured bacterium
CATGTGGAAGAGCGGCAGGTCAACGCGCGCGCCGGAAGCAAGGCTGGCGGCCATCACCGTATCTGGCTGGCGAGGCGCTGAAAGCCCCGGGAATCTCCGCTTGGTTTCTCCGGTAAAACTGATAACATAAATCCAGTTGAATAAACTCGGGATCAGGCAGTCAAAGCCTGAACGCTGTTAAATTAAAAGGAGCTTTAAATGAAACGCAGATTGTCTCTTGTGATTGCAGTGCTCGCGGTTATCTCGTTTGCTTTCACCACTCCGGCTTTTGCCAAAAAAGAAGGCAATCCGGCTGGCTGGCTGAAGGGCGAGAAAAAAGGCTGGGAAGGCAAGGATGTTCCTCCCGGACTCGACAAGAAGAATGCTGAGAAGGCCGAGAAAGAAGCCCGCAAGGCTGAAAAAGAAGCCAAGAAGAAGGCTGAAAAAGCCAAGCGTGAAGCTGAAAAAGAAGCACGCAAGGCCGAGAAAGAAGCCAAGGAAAAGGCTGAAGAAGCCAAGAAAGCCCTGGAAAACAAGGCTTCCTGAGCAAGATTTGAAAACATTCAAAAGGGGTCAGGCTTTCGGGCCTGGCCCCTTTTGCCTTTAAAAGGAAAACGCTGAATGGAAAATGACACGAAGCCTGTGAAGGTCGCGCTGCTGTTTGCCGGGCTGGCGCTTTGCGCCGCGATTTTTCCTTTCTGGCCGTACAGTTTTTATATCGCCCTGCGCGTCATGGTCTGCGCCACCTGCGCCTACACCGCTTACCAGCTCCGGCATCACGAAAAACTGCGCGCGCATCTTCTGCCGCTTTTTCTGCTGGGCCTGCTTTTCAATCCGTTTATTCCCGCGTACCTGACGCGTTTGATCTGGCTGCCCATTGACCTGGGCACCGCCCTTTATTTCCTTCACCTGGCGAAAAAAATCTAGAGGACTTTGCCATGGAACCTGTTGTGGACGGAATCGGGGCCGCGTTCGCGGGCCTCTTCAATTTTTTCTCTACCTGCCTTTTTCTGTGGGTGTTTTTTCTCCTCTTTGTTTTGCCGTGCGTCATCAACCTGCTGGGCATGACTCTTGAGGCCCTGAAAAAGAGGGAAGCCCGGCTCTGGCGGGGCGTTCTGGGCATGCTGGTGTTTACCGTGATGTTCGCGGGTTCCACGCTTCGCCTGGCCCAGTATGGCAGGGAACACGTCAAAGTAACCGCGGACAACCCCGAAACCGCGGCCCGCATGGCCGAATCCATCAAGAAAGCCAATGCCGAATCCTGCTCTTCCTATGCCT
>CAZIQJ010000116.1:0-1737 GCA_964541285.1 uncultured bacterium
ATCCTGAAGCCGATCAAGTTTCTCCAGCAGGAAGCCATTTATGTTCTTCATCACCATGAATGGTTCAACGGTGAAGGCTATCCCTGCAAGTTAAAAGGTTATGAAATTCCGCTCGGCGCGCGGATTATTTCCGTCATCGACACGTATGACACCATGCGTTCGGCCGGCGGAAGGTACAAGAAAACCATCACGGCTTCCGACGCCGTCAATGAGCTGATTGCCTACGCCGGCGTTCAGTTTGATCCTGAAGTCGTCAAGGCGTTCATCGAAGTTCTGCGTTCACGGGGCGACCTTCCCCAGGCCTTTGAGTTCAACATGGCCCGCCTTGAAGAAGTTATCGCGACCTGCCGTTCCTCCCGCTGATTTTCTCCCTTCGATCCTGTTTTTCCGTATAGCAGTTTTATCTTTTTTATAACCTTTTTCCCTCGGGATCGAGTTTATAAAGTCCTTTAACTAACAGTTCTTACACTTTTTTGCTTTTTGAAAATATCCTGTGTAATCTTTTATAAGAGATTCAGGAAGAGTCTCTCCGAGGTGAGTGGAAATGCGAAAAGAGTTCATAAAAATTAAAACTCTGGCGGCTTTCACCGCTTTTTGTTTTGCGGTCAATTCGATTCCTCTGTCCGCTTATGACGGCGTTCCCGCGGAACTCGTGACCGGCACCAACACTCAGACCAAGACCGCTGAACAGGCGGCAAAAAGCGCTGAAACCAAAAATACGGCGAAAGAAAGCGCGACCAGCGTTCAGTTTCTTTCGGAGCAGTCAGCGCTGACCAGTGTGAAACCCTCGCCCACCGAAGTCAAAAACCTTACCAAGCTGTATGACACCTATATGAAAAATACTTACAAGGGTGTCAGTTATCAGGTTGAAGTCCTCGATGCGGAGCATGCCAGGATCGTGATCGCGGATGCTTCGAAATCAACCGGCCTTTCGACGATCGTCAAGTCTTCCGCGCCGCTCAGTCCGCCCGCGGTTTCAACGATGAGTCTTTTTGTTTCCAAGGACAGCTCGGGCGTCATCACTTCAGATAAGATAGAGTTTCAGTCCGGCGGCGAGGATTATTCCGTTACGCTGAAAAAGACCACGACAGGCTACCAGCCGCTGGTTACGACCGTGACTGTGCAGGGCCGCCTGATGAAGAACATTTATTTTTCCGACAAGGCCGATTTTGATGAGAACCTTCAGGAAAACTTTCCGGAAGTCCAGCTCGCGAAGGGAGAGTATTTTTCCCGCCTGGTTTACGCGCCTGACCTGAGCATCATGCCGGGAAGTGAAATCAGTTCCATGAATGTCCGGCTGGACGCGAACATGAATGTCCGCCAGATTGTTCTGCGCTGCCCGGCGGACGCGGGTTATCCCGCGGGTCCGGACAACCCGGACTCCTTTACGCTGGAAAACCTGACCGTGGACCCTGTGACCAAAAAGATCACCAGCGTCAGCCCCTTTGAAGAAGAAAACGGCTGGATTTATTATCAGCTGACCTCGCTCAGCAGCACGCAGTATAAGATCACGCACACCACTTATGGCGGCCGGAGCACTGAGAAAATTTTCAGCATCAAGCCGGGTGAGGGGATTGAGGATCTGATTATTTATGCCCGCGATTTCATGTCGAGGCAGGCGGACCTGGATTACGCGCTTGAAGAACTGGCGAAAATCGGTTTTCCGTTCCCCGAAAATCCGGACATCGACAATTTCAAGCCCTACATCGTGGACGACTGTTTTGTGGGCGTGGACAT
>CAZIQJ010000116.1:1747-3178 GCA_964541285.1 uncultured bacterium
TTCCCAGAACTGGATCCGGCTCATTTTCCCGGATGATTATGAGAATCCGGACTCCATGCCCAAAGTCATTGCGGATGCCAACCGTGACGGAAAATTTGACGCCGCGGACACGGCCCTGACACAGGACGCGCGCAAGCTTTTATCCGCCGCGCAGCCCGATATTCTTCCGGGTGTGAATCTGGCAGGCGAATACTGCATTTTGAGCTATGACCTGGCCGGGCAGAAAATAACGATTCACCAGGACGGAACCATCCGGGAAGTTCCCATTCCTTTGGTCCAGGCGACCGCGTATAAGGATTATCCCGTCAAGGGCGGGGACACGGTCCGCGTGTACATCACGGAGCAGAGCACCAGCACAACTTTTTATGTTTACAACGCGCTTTCAGGCCTGGTCAATACTTACGTCATCACGGCGCGCGGCCTGCGCGGGCTGTTCCAGGTTTCTCCGGACGGCCAGAGCTTTACTGTGGCGAACGGTTCAAACCTTCATATTTTCACGCGCTCCGGCGGTAAAACAGTTTTAACAGTTCCCGAATTATCCATTGAAGGAAAAGACGTTGATATCCGGATCAAGTCGCTGAAATTCACGGGCCCTTTAAGCGTTGAGATTGTCACAAACTCCGGAAAACTTTTTGATCTCTCGCTTCAGGCCAAAAACGCGAAAATCCTGCCTCGCATTTTGTCGGGTTTGTCGCCGGTCTATGCCGTCACGGACCGCGGTCAAACGATCCAGATTTACGCGGTCTACCGCTCGTCCGGGCTGACGCTGATTTCCCGCAACGCTTCCACCGGTGAAGTTTCGGTTTATGAAATTGCCGGTGTGGCAAGCCCCGGCCTGATTTTTGAAAGCATCACCTATAACGGAGGGAAGATCCCGGTTTTCAGGACCAAAACGGGACGTTATTACCGCCTGATTCCCGGCTCTCATGGAACCTTCCGCTATGAATGCTTTAGTTATAACAGGCTCTTCCGTCTGTTAGGCCGCCGCCACTAATAAAAGCTTGAGTCCTTCAGGCTTTGTGTGGATAATAAACCTCCCTGACATCCTTCTAAACACACACAGAAAAAGCCCATGGGACTTGAAGCTTTTCCGGAAATTGAAAGTTTTCAGAAGCTGCCAAGGCAGGTCATCGTCAAAGGCGGAAGCTCCACATACAGTGAAAAAGAAGGAGCGGAGCTGCGCGGCATTGTCATCAACAATATCGGGCATCCCATCCGCGACCTCCGCGTCCAGGTTGTGATTCTGGATGAAAATGGAATTCCCGTTTTAAGCTCCGGCGTTCAGCCTGAAACCAGCGTCCTGCATCAGGGCGGCATTGCCTCCTTTATTTTTAAAGTTGAAAATTACGCCAAAAGAATTTCCGACTACCACTTGACGGTCAACTGGAAGTTTGACGACCGCCCCTGATTCTCCGCATTCATGACTCAACG
>CAZIQJ010000116.1:3188-7550 GCA_964541285.1 uncultured bacterium
AATCCATCGAAGCGCTGCTTACCGAAGAACGCATTTTTCCTCCCGCGGCCTCGTTCAAGAAACAGGCCTGGGTGAAAGACGAATCTATTTATCAAACGGCCGCGCGCGATCCCGAAGCCTACTGGGCCAAATGGGCCGGAGAGCTGGACTGGAGCAAGCCCTGGAAAAAAATCCTGAACTGGCGGCCTCCGCACGCGGAATGGTTTATCGGCGGCAAGCTCAATGCTTCAGTCAACTGCGTGGACCGCAATGTTTTTCCCGCCGCGGGAAAGCCTTCACGCAAGAACAAGGCCGCGATCATCTGGGAAGGCGAGCCTGGAGACAGCCGCACGCTGACTTACTGGGACCTTTACCGTCTGGTCAACCAGTTCGCGGGCGTGCTCAAAAAGCAGGGTGTTAAAAAGGGCGATCGAGTCGCGGTTTACATGCCCATGGTTCCCGAGCTTCTTGTGGCCTGCCTGGCCTGCGCGCGTATCGGCGCGGTGCACAGCGTGGTGTTCGGAGGCTTCAGCGCCGAAGCGCTTCGCGACCGCATTAATGACGCGGAAGCCAAAATCCTTCTGACCGCGGATTACGGCTGGCGGCGCGGCCAGAAAATCCAGCTGAAAAAAGCCGCGGATGAAGCCGTCAAAGACACGCCTTCGATTGAAAAAGTCATTGTGGTCAACCGCGGGCATGAAACTTCTGAATGTTCCATGAAGCAGGGCCGCGATTTCTGGTGGCATGACCTCATGAAGGAAGCGCCGCAGCACACCGAGCCTGTTGAAATGGATTCCGAAGACCTGCTTTTCATTCTCTATACTTCCGGGACCACCGGAAAACCCAAAGGCATTGTCCACACCACGGGCGGGTACATGACCGGCGCCTATGCCACGACCCAATGGGTGTTTGACCTCAAGGATGAAGACGTTTACTGGTGCACCGCGGACGTGGGCTGGATCACGGGCCACACGTACGTTATTTACGGGCCGCTTTCCAATGGCGCGACTGTCTTCATTTATGAAGGCGCGCCGGACTGGCCGGAAAAAGACCGCTTCTGGCAGCTGATTGAAAAATATTCCGTGAGCATTTTCTACACCGCGCCCACGGCCATCCGCGCGTTCATGAAATGGGGCACAGACTGGCCCGCCAAACGCAATCTTTCGTCCCTGCGCCTTCTGGGCAGCGTGGGAGAGCCTATTAACCCTGAGGCCTGGATCTGGTACCAGGAACAGATTGGCCGCGGCAAATGCCCTGTGGTCGACACCTGGTGGCAGACGGAAACCGGCGCCATCATGATCACGCCGCTTCCGGGCGTGACCTCCACAAAACCCGGCTCCGCTACCCGGCCGTTTCCCGGAATTTCCGCGGAAATCCTGAATGAAAAAGGGGAAATCGTTAAATCCGGAGGCGGATATGTGGCCATCACCAAACCCTGGCCGTCCATGCTGCGCACGCTTTACAACGATGATGAGCGCTATGTCAAAACCTACTGGTCCAAATGGAACTCCGATGTTTATTTTCCGGGCGACGGCGCGAAGCGCGGGGAAGACGGTTATTTCTGGTTCATGGGCAGGGTCGACGACGTCATGAACGTCGCGGGCCACAGGATCGGCACCGCTGAAGTTGAAAGCGCGCTGGTGGACCACCATGCCGTGGCCGAGGCCGCGGTCGTGGGCAAGGCCCATGAAATCAAGGGCCAGGCCATTACCGCGTTTGTGACGCTGAAAGAAGGCGTGCGCGCGGGCCATGACCTGGTCGCGGAACTCAAGCAGCATGTGGTCGTGAAAATCGGCGCGCTGGCGCGGCCTGAAGAAATTCTTTTTTCCGCGGACCTTCCCAAGACACGCTCCGGAAAAATCATGCGCCGTCTTTTGCGCGACATTGCCGAAGGCAAGGCCCTTGGCGACACCACCACGCTTGCGGACCCCACGGTGGTGCAGAAGCTCAAGCAGCAGTATGAAGAAGACGAAGGCTGATTTTCCCCGGTCATGAACTCCTCTAAACTTTTTTCCAGGGCAAAAACCCTTATTCCCGGCGGCGTGAATTCGCCTGTGCGCGCGTTCAAGGCCGTGGGCGGAGACCCTGTTTTTGCGCGCAAGGGCAAAGGCGCCTATTTCACGGCTGAAAACGGCAAACGTTATCTGGATTTTTGCTGCTCCTGGGGCGCTCTTTTGTTCGGCCACGCGCCCGCCGGCCAGGTGGCCGCGGTCAAGGCCGCGCTGAGCGACGGCTTCAGTTTCGGCATTGCCACGCGCAAGGAAGTGGAGCTGGCCCAGGCCGTGCGCGGACTTTATCCTTCCATGCAGAAAATCCGCATGACTTCTTCAGGCACTGAAGCGGTCATGTCCGCGGTGCGGCTTGCGCGCGGTTTTACGGGCCGTGAAAAAATCGTCAAGATCGACGGCGGCTACCACGGCCATGTGGACAGCCTGCTGGTCAAGGCGGGTTCAGGTGCGACGACTTTTGGGTCGCCTGATTCCGCGGGCATTCCCGCGCAGCTGGCGCGCGAGACCCTGAGCATTCCTTTTAATGACATGGCCGCGCTGGAAAAAGTTTTTAAACAGCATGGCCGGAAAATCGCGGCTTTTATCCTTGAGCCTGTGCCGGCCAATATGGGCGTGGTGCTTCCCCGGCTTGAATACCTCCGCGCCGCGCGGCAGATCACAAAAAAATACGGCGCGCTCCTGATTTTTGACGAAGTCATCACCGGCTTTCGCGTGGCCGCGGGCGGAGCGCAGGAGTTTTTCTCGATTGTTCCGGACCTGACTGTGATCGGAAAAATCCTGGGCGGGGGGATGCCCATTGCCGCTTTTGGCGGGCGCGCGGACATCATGGATTCCCTGGCGCCGCTTGGCCCGGTTTATCAGGCAGGCACGCTTTCCGGCAACCCCGTGGCCGTGACTTCCGCGCTCTGGGTCATGAAACAGCTCTCAGGCGTTTCCGGCACGGCGTTTAAAAAACGCGTGCAGGATTTCCGCCGCCGCATGCACAGCGAAATGATCCGCCGCGACTGGCCCGTGCAGATGAACGCGGCAGGCTCCATGTTTACCCTGTTTTTCACCCGCGAGCCGGTTTACGATTACGCTTCCGCCAAAAAATCCGACACAAAGAAATACGCGAAATTTTTCCGCGGCTGCCTTGAGCGGGGAGTTTACCTCGCGCCTTCGCAATTTGAGGCCAACTTCGTATCCACGGCGCATGACCCGGCCTCTCTGGACCATGCCCTGGAGACTTTTTCCGCCGTCATTTCAAGGCTTTCCAGATAAACCGCTTTCCTCTATAATGCGCTCCATGACTACCGCTGTGACCCTTGAAGAAATCTATTCGCCCGTTGAAGCGAGGCTGAAGTTCATGCCCGCCACGATTCTGGACGTTCTTTCGACGGACAATGACCTGGCCAAAGACGTCATTAAATACTTTTTCTCCGCGCAGGGCAAAATGCTCCGCCCCGCGCTGACCCTGTTGGGAGCTTCCATCAAGGGAGGCGGCCCGGAGATCGAAACCCGCCTGATGAAGATCGCGGCCTCCTTTGAAATTTTCCATGCCGCGACCCTGATCCATGACGACATCATTGATAACGCTTATGTCCGCCGCAATATTCCGACCGTGAACGTGAAATGGAGCCCGCAGGTCGCGGTGCTGGTGGGCGACTACCTGCACGACAAGGCCATCGGGACCATTTTTGAAAACGGCAATGAAAAGATTTTCTCGCTTTTCCTTCAGACCGCCGGGCAGGTCTGCGACGGCGAAATTCATGAATTGAAGGAAAACAACAACTTCAATCTGAAGGAAGAAGAATACCTGGATATCGTGGACAAAAAGACCGCGGTGCTTCTGGCCTGCTGCGTGGAAGCCGGCGCCCTGCTCGCGGGCGCGACGCCTGAAGAAGGCGAGGCGCTGAAGCGTTTCGGCCGCTATTTCGGCATCGCTTTCCAGATCATTGACGACTGCCTGGATTTTACCGGCAATCAGGAAGAATTCGGCAAGACCCTGGGCGCGGATTGCGCGGCCGGCGTGCTGACCCTGCCTTTGATCCGCCTGCTCAAGCTGGTGGACGAAAAAAAGAAGGGCGAAGTCTACAAGATCTTCAAGTCGGAAGTCAGCAACGCCAAGTTCACCGCGCTGCTGAACATGGTGCGCGAGTACGGCGCCATTGAATATTCGCTGGCGCGCGCACGCGAGTTCGCGGACCGCGCCCGTCTTGAGCTTTCCATCTTTCCCGACAACGCGGGCAAGAGAAGCCTGGAGAAAATGCTGGGCTACGTGCTGGAACGCAACAAATAGCAATCAACGGGTGAAACCGGTGCCTGATGCTGTCCATCGTTCCTACTCCAATCGGTAATTTAAGAGACATCACGCACCGCGCCATCGATGTTCTCA
>CAZIQJ010000117.1:0-7543 GCA_964541285.1 uncultured bacterium
GAAAGTGATTTTGGGATGCTTCTCGACGAAGAAAAAGTTTTTGGATCGAAGGTCTCTATCCCGCATGGAGTTGGCAGAATCCAGGCTATCCGCTTCGATGGTCAGCTGGACCGACCCGTCTTCGATATTCCTCGGGTCAAACTCAAAAAACCCGGTAAATTTTCTGAATTCTCCCTGGACCGTCACCATCCCCAGATGGCGGAGCGTGAAGACCAGTTTGCTTTTGTCCTGATCGTAGACATAGGGCGCAGCAGCTGCGGACGGAAGGCCCGCGGGCAGCAAGAGACATAGAATAAGTGCCAGTGAAATTTTTCTCACCCTTCTATTATAACCTGAAAAGCCGGAATTTTCTCCAGGAGGAAAACAGGGGAGCGAGAAAATAGTTTTTCCGCGCGGGGTTATTTATTGTAGAATTTCCAAATGCGTAAAACCAAGATCGTCGCGACCGTAGGGCCTGCCTGCGAAAGCGAAAAAAATTTGAAAGCCCTGATTCTGGCGGGCGCTGATATTCTCCGTATCAATGCTTCGCATACCCATCCCGCGGGCATCCGGCAATGGATCCGCAGGATCAGGAAAGTCGAAAGAGCCTGCCACAAACCCGTGGCCGTGCTGGTTGACCTTCAGGGGCCCCGTGTGCGCACGGGCAAGCTTGAGGGCGGCAAGCCTGTTCCCATCACGGCGGGAGCGAACATTTCCATTCAGATCACGGACCGCCCCGGTTCCGGAAAATTTATTACAACACCTGTGCGTGAATTTTCGCGCATGGTCAAAAAAGGCGACCGTATTCTGCTCGATAATGGGGCCCTCGCGCTTCAGGTCCTTCAGGTGCAGAAAAATGCCGTGGCATGCAAGGTTGTCATCGGCGGCATGCTGGGTCAGAACAAGGGGATCAACCTTCCGAACGCGCCTGTGACTTTGCCTGCCCTGAGCAAAAAAGACATTGAAGATCTCAAGGCTGCGGTACAGATGGAAGCTGATTATCTTGCGCTTTCCTTTGTGCGCAGTGAAAAAGACGTGCTGACCGTGAAGCAGGTTTTGAAAAAACTTAAAAGCAGAATTCCGGTTGTGGCAAAAATTGAAAAACCCCGGGCCGTGGCCCAGATTCGGGCCATCCTTGAGGTTGTGGACGGCATCATGGTTGCCCGCGGAGACCTCGGCATTGAAATGGGCGTTGAAAAAGTTCCTGTGGTGCAGAAGCGTTTGATTGAGGAGTCCAACCACCGCCGCATTCCGGTGATCACAGCCACGCAGATGCTTGAGAGCATGATGACGGCTCCGCACCCCACACGAGCCGAAGCTTCCGATATTGCAAACGCTGTGTTTGACGGAACCGACGCAGTCATGCTTTCAGGTGAAACCTCCATAGGCAAGTATCCCGTGCAGGCAGTAGAAACCATGTCGAAGATTATCCGTGAATGCGAGAAAAATATCGGCGAAAATATGACCGGTATCAGCCACGCGAAATCGACAGACCTGGAAGGTATGTTGATTGACGCCATTGTGCACGCCGCGAGGCACGCAGCCAAGGACCTGGGCGCAAAAGCTATCGCGGTTTTCACGCGCACGGGCAAGACCGCGACGCTTCTTTCAAAATACCGCCCGGTTTCCCAGATTGTGGCTTTTGCCCCGACTGATCAGATCGCCCGGAAACTGGCGCTTTTTCGCGGAATTTTTCCGCTCAAGATGGCCTATACCTCCAGCATGGCGCATATGATGGACAGCGCGGACCGCAAGCTTGTGGAACTCGGGCTTGTCTCCCAGAATGATCCGCTGGTCACGCTTTCCGGAAAAAAAGCTTTCCCTCACTCCCGCTACACAACGCAGATTCACAGGATTTGAAATGAACAGCGGCCGGCTTTGGGTTTACTGTCTCGATCTTGAAGGCGTTTTTGTTCCTGAAATCTGGATCGAAGTCTCCAAGCGTTTCAAGCTCAAGTCTCTGCGTCTGACCACGCGCGATATCCCGGATTACGACAAACTCATGAAATACCGTATCGGCATCCTGAAAAAAGAGGGGATCCGCTTGCGCGACATTCAAAAAGTCATTGCCGGAATACAGCCCCTTCCCGGCGCCAGAAAATTTCTCGACCGCCTGCGGGCGCTTGGCCCGGTCATCATTCTGTCCGACACTTTCTATCAGTTTGCCGGGCCTCTTATGGAAAAGCTTGGCCGGCCCGCGCTTTTCTGCAACACGCTGCAGACGGATTCAAAAGGATTTATTTCAGGCTACAAGCTCCGCCAGAAGGACGGCAAGCGCAAGGCTGTTCAGGCCCTTAAAAAGACGGGTTTCAGCGTGGCCGCGGCCGGGGATTCCTATAATGACCTGACCATGATCCGTACCGCCGCCCGAGGGGTCCTCTTTAATCCTCCCCAGAGCATCCTGAAGACCTGCCGTGATATCCCTGTGGCCAGGACCTACCAGCAGCTTTTCTCCAAATTAAAAGCCTAGTTTCCTTGCATTTTTAATAAGTACCGGGTACCTTTCTTTTTAAGGTACTTCATGAACTTTATCCGCTGGTCTGCAATTGTGAGTCTCAAGGACAGGCTGCTTGGCAAAAACCGCCGGGCTGCGCCCAGGACTCATTCCCGCAACCTGGTCAAACATCAGCCCCGTGATTTTTCCAGCTCGGAATTTATTTCCAATCTGGTGGACCTTTCGGAGACCGGCGTTCAGTTTTCTTTCCGCTTCAAGATGAAAACAGGCACCATCCTCAACATGGTCCTGAATCTTGCCGAAGAAGGCCGCGATATGCCCATTCTTGGAAGGGTGGTCTGGGTCAGACCGTTTGAAGGCAGGTCCAGCGGCTATCGCGTAGGAGTCTCTTTTCTTGATATCAGCGAAGAAGACCGTGAGTCCCTTCGCCGGATTGTCCGCCGCCACAAGCGTTCTTCCTCACGCCGCTGAGCTGTTTCGCGCTTTTGAATCCCCGTAAAATTTGATAAAATCCTTCATGCGCAAACTTTCCCATGAAGAGCTGATTGCCCGCCAGCGGGACCGCCGTCCCAAACTTCCTTTCTGTGTGGTCGTCAACAACGTGCGCAGCCTCTACAATGTGGGTTCGATTTTCCGCACGGCCGACGGCGCGGGCGTTGAAAAACTCTGGCTCTGCGGCATTACAGGCATTCCTCCTGATAACCAGATTTCCAAGACCGCGCTTGGCGCTGAAAAGGAAGTGCCCTGGGAATTCGCGCCTTCTGCCGTGGAATGCGTCAAAAAACTGAAAGCACAGGGCTGGCAGATCGTCCTGCTGGAACAGACCTCGGAAAGTAAACCTTTCGAAAACTTTGAACCGGAAAGCCCGGTGTGTCTGGTGCTTGGAAATGAGACCGGCGGCGTGGGGGAGGATTTGCTGGCCTACGCGGACCGTGCCGTTGAAATTGATATGGCCGGACTCAAGAACTCGTTGAACGTGACCGTTGCTTTCGGTATCGTGGCCTACCATTTCAAGACCTGTTTCGAACGCAGGGGAGCGCGCGCTTGAAAAGACTGACTGCTTTTTTCTCCGGCCTGGTGCAGGGCGTGGGGTTCCGCGCCACCGTTAACCGTGTGGCGCGCGGCTTTCAGGTCGCGGGGTTTGTGCGTAACCTTCCGGATGGCAGGGTGGAACTGGTAGCGGAAGGTGAAGAAAAAGCCCTGCAGGAATTTCTGGCCGCTATCCGCGGCTCTCTGATGCGGCCCTTCATCCGCGATGTCAAGGCGGAGTGGACGGCCGCAATCGGTGAATTTCAGGTTTTTTCCATCCGTACCTGACCTTATAATGACGGAAACCTATGAATAAAAAAGAAGCGCACACGGAAATTGAAAAGCTCAGGAAAGATATTGAGCGTCATAACCGCAAATACTATGAAGAGGCCAGGCCCGAGATCAGCGATTTTGATTTCGACAGGCTCATGGCCCGCCTGATTGAACTGGAAAAGCAGTTTCCTGAACTCGAGACTCCCGATTCTCCTTCCCGAAGAGTCGGCGGAGCTCCTCTCAAGAGCTTCAAGACCGTGGCCCACGCGGTTCCCATGCTGTCGCTTGATAATACCTACTCGATGGAAGAGGTCGTGGAATTCGACAAGCGTGTCAAAAAATTTCTGGCAAAAGAAGACGTTGAGTATTTCGCGGAAGAAAAAGTCGACGGTGTTTCGCTTTCTCTGACTTACGAAGACGGCATTCTGGTCCTGGCCGCGACACGGGGCGACGGTACGCGCGGCGACGATGTCACGGAAAACGTCAAGACCATCTCTTCGATTCCTCTCCGGCTTCCTGCTCCCGGTCTTGCTTTCAAGGGCAAAGTGCCTTCACGCCTGGAAGTGCGCGCTGAGGCTTTTATTTCGCACGCGCAGTTTGAGAAGATCAACAATGAAAAAGAAAAACTGGATGAAGAGCCTTTTGCAAATCCCCGAAACGCCTGCGCCGGAAGCCTGAAACTTCTGGACCCCAAACTTGTGGCCTCGCGCCGGCTTGACGCGCGCATTCACGGCCTGGCTGTCATTGAAGGCGTGAACGCCCCGACCTCGCAGAGCGGGGCTTTCGCTTACCTGCAGTCGCTCGGGCTGCCCATGATTGAAAACCACAAGCTGTGTCTTGACCTTGGGCAGGTGGAGGATTACATCGGGAAATTTCAAGAAAAGAAAAATGAGCTTCTGTATGACGTGGACGGCCTGGTCATCAAGGTTGACCGTTTTGATTTTCAGCGCGCCCTGCGCACTACCAGCAAGTCGCCGCGCTGGGCCATCGCCTATAAATATCCCGCGGAGCGGGCGGAAACCGTGCTTGAGGACATCAAGGTGCAGGTTGGACGCACCGGAGTTCTGACGCCGGTCGCGGTCCTCAAGCCTGTCCGGCTTTCCGGCACTACGGTTTCGCGCGCCAGCCTTCACAACCAGGACGAGATTGAACGTCTGGATGTCCGGATCGGCGATGTGGTGCGTGTGGAAAAATGCGGCGAGATTATTCCCAAGGTCGTGGAAGTAGCCGCGGAAAAAAGAAAAGGTTCCCTCAGAAAATTTGTTTTTCCGGAACGCTGTCCGGTCTGCGGCGGAAAAGTGGAGAAGGCGGGGGAGGAAGTTGCTGTGCGCTGCATTAACCCGGCCTGCCCTGCGCAGCTGAAAGCGCGTGTGCGGCACTTTGCCATGCGTGATGCCATGGATATTGAAGGCCTGGGGGCGGTATGGGTCGCGACTTTTGTGGAAAAGGGTTTGATCAAGGACCTGGCGGACATTTATTCCCTGGACCGGGATAAAGTCCTGAAGCTGGAGCGCATGGGCGAGAAGTCCGCGGACAATCTTTTTCAGGGCATTGAGGACAGCAAGAAGCGGCCGCTTGAAAAACTGATTTTCGGCCTGGGGATCGCGGATGTGGGGGAGCGCGGCGGCCATATTCTGGCGCAGAAATTCAGGACCCTGGAAAAACTCGAGGCCGCGAGCTTTGAGGAGCTTCGCGAGATCCGCGAGATCGGACCCGTGACCGCGCAGTCTATTTATGATTTCTTCCGTGAACCGGGGACCAAAAAGATTCTGGCCCGTTTGAAAAAAGCGGGCGTGCATTTTGATATTGTTGAGGCGGTCAAGACGGGTACTCCATTCAGCGGAAAGACTTTTGTCATCACCGGAACGCTGGAGAAATATGAGCGCTCGGAAGCGGAGGCTTTGATCCGCGGGCTGGGCGGCCATCCCAGCGGCAGCGTCAGCAAAAAAACAGATTTTCTGATCGCGGGCGAAAGCGCCGGCTCCAAGCTTGAGAAGGCCAAAACTCTGGGCGTCAGGATCCTGGACGAAAAGGCTTTTCTTAAAATGCTGGCTGACAGCGGAATCTCCTAGTCTTTCCCTTTGGGCATTTTCCTTGCTGAATTTTTTTCTGCTCATCCGCGATCGTGAGTTTTATCCGTCCCACTGCGTGGGGGCTTTTGCCCTGCTTCTTCGCGGTGGGCTTCGAGTCCGGCAAAGACTAAGGCCCGTCTGCCCCGGGTCCCTCGCTGTTCCCGCCTGAGGGCGGGCCTTCGTTTCCCGCGGTATCCGGCTCAAGTTTTGCACGGCCTCTACGCCCGATTTCGCTCGAAGCAGGGCCTTTAAATCTTTGCGAACAGGCAGAAAAAAGCCTTCGCACAGCCGAAAAAAGAAAAAGTCTGTTTCGGCCGATAATAGGGAAGACATGAAGAAATCTCCCAAAACACCTGAAGTTCCGGCGCCTGCTCCCTTCGTGAAGGATTTCCTGAATTATCTTTCCGTGGAAAAAGGCCTTTCCCTCAATACCCTTGAGGCTTACCAGAGTGATCTGGAGAGCTATCACGCCTTTCTTGAAAAGGCGAAGGTTTCGGGATGGGACAAGGTCACGCGCGATCACATCATGGAATTTCTTCTCAGCGAGAAAAAAAGAGGTCTGGAAGCGGCCAGCATTGCCCGCCGTCTTGTCGCCGTTAAAATTTTTCACCGCTTTCTTCTCAAAGAGCGGTTAATCCGCGAAGACGTGACCAGCGTTCTGGAATCTCCGCGCCTCTGGAAGCGGCTGCCGAATGTTCTGAGCATCCACGATATGGACAAACTGCTGAAAGTTTTTGAAAAGGAAGGCCTTTCGCTGCGTGACCGCGCGCTTCTTGAGCTTCTCTACGCCACGGGCATGCGTGTTTCCGAGATTGCGGGGCTGAAGCTTAATGACCTGAATTTCGAGGGCGGTTTTATCCGCTGTATCGGCAAGGGGAGCAAGGAACGGCTGGTGCCGGTCGGCCGGCATGCGCTTTCCTATTGCAAAACCTACCTGGAAAAGGAACGGCCTTCAGGCCAGTCTGAATTTTTCTTTACCGGAAGGAGCGGAAAAGGCCTGAGCCGTGTTTTTGTATGGCAGCTGATTAAAAAGTACGCGAAAGCCGCGGGAATTGAGAAAAATATCACGCCCCACACTTTCCGGCACTCCTTTGCCACGCACCTGCTTGAGCGGGGAGCGGACCTGCGCGTAGTCCAGGAACTGCTGGGGCATTCTGACATTTCCACGACCCAGATTTACACGCACGTTTCAAAAGACCGCCTCAAGAGCATCCACGCCCAATACCATCCCCGGGGCTGATTTCCTACCGTTGCGGCTTCCCAAAGCCTCTGATATACTGCCCTGCGTCAACCAGGGGGGAGAAATGAAGAAGTCCGTTGCGCTCGCTATTCTTTTTTTCAGTACGCTCGCGTTTGGATCCGCCCATGTTTTCGCGGATGACCTTCCTTATGAAGAATCTGACGACTTCGGTGCTGAAGAGGATTTCAAGGCCGAAGCGGGAAAAGATCTGGTGAATACGGATATTTCCGACATCAATTCCAAGCTTTCCGAGCTGGAAAGGCGCGTGGCTGACATTGAACGCGACCGGCGTTTTGAACAGGACCGCACCCGCCAGCTTGAAAAGGATGTCAACGATCTGAAGCGGCGTTTTTAGGCCGGATTGACAAGGTTTTTGAGGATTTGTATACTCCCGGCGTCCTCATTCTTTTAATCATAAAACCTGCTGCTGGACGCGGGTTTTGAGGCGCTATCGTCTAGCCCGATCTAGGACGTCACCCTCTCACGGTGAAGACA
>CAZIQJ010000118.1:0-7408 GCA_964541285.1 uncultured bacterium
GGAAAAATAATCGGACGAAAGCTCCTCAATGGCAAATGTCACCCCCGCCAGAGGCGTGTTAAAGGCCGCGGCAAGTCCGGCCGCTCCGCCCGCTATGACCGCGGACCTCAAGTCAAATTTCACGCCAAGAAAACGTCTCATGACAAGAACAAACCCCAGAAACAGGCAGGCCGCGATATGGACCGTCGGCCCTTCACGGCCGCTTGACGCCCCGGCCCAGACAGCGATCAGAAGAGCTGAAATTTTGAACGCCATGGTCCGGATGGACACAAGCGGATAAACATTCGGGATAGAAACTTCATTCAAGTGAGAAGCGGCAAAAATTGTCTGGGGAATTCCGGCGCCATCCGCAAAAGGAGCCGCCCTGCGCACCATCTCCACAGCAAAAAGAAAGACCGCGGCCATGGCCGCCCAGCGCCAGGGGCCGGAAAGAAAAGAAGAAAGCGGATGCTCCAGCACAAACTCAAAAGCGCGCATAAAAAGCACGCTGGCAGCACCCGTCAAAGCGCCTGCGGCCAGAAAAACCAGGACTTTTCGTCCGCGCGCGCTCCGGTTCCTGAACCGCTGCTGAAGATAGGCCAGAAAATTCATACCAGCATTTTACAGCAAAGCGGGGTTTTGAAGAAGCATGACTTTCACGGTCACGACTCATCCCCGCTGACCCGGCGGCGAAGTTTTTTCTTCTCTCCGTGCGCGCATTTTGACTGAAGCATCTTGTCCTTGGCTCTTTTGGAGCGCTTGCGCTTCTGTCTGCGGATTTTTGAAATCCTGCGGGCTTCCTCGCTTTGGCGGCCCCGGATCATGGCATCCAGCCGGTCAACAAGAATCCGGCGCGCCCGGTAGCGGTTCATGGACTGCGAGCGCTCCTCCTGGCATTTCACCACCAGGCCCGTGGGCTTGTGCTTCAGCACCACGCAGCTGGAAACCTTGTTCACATTCTGTCCGCCCGGACCTCCGGAACGCACAAAAGATTCTTCAAGGTCCGACTCCCGGATGCCCAGCCTTTCCATGGCCTCGGCCAGCGCGGCATTCTTCTGCTCGGAAACAGGAAAGATCACTTCTATTCCCCCGTCCTGTTGAGCCACCAAAGCCCCGCGTTCAGATAAGACGCGTAGCTGACCCATAGCAGATAAGGCATAAGCAAAACAGAAGCCGTTTTATCGATTTTGCGGAACGAGACTGAGGTGACGGAGATCAAAACCAGAAGAACGAGAATGACCGCAAGCGCCAAACCCGTTTGGTGCCAGCTGAAAAAAACCGGAGTCCACAGCGCGTTCAGCCCGAGCTGAATAAAAAATAAAACCATGGCGGGGGCCGTACCGCCTTGCGCTCTACGGCAAAAAATTCGCCACGCCGCGCACGCCATTAAAATATAGAGCGTGGTCCAGACAGGCGCGAAAACCCAGTTTGGAGGATTTCCGGCCGGCTTCTGAAGCCCCGCGTACCAGCCCGGTATCTCAGCCTGGGTGATTCCGGCGCCGAGAAAACCCGCGCCAAAACAGATCGCCAGAAAAAGCAAAAGACTGACCCAATCCCCGGTGTGATTTTTCACGCATCCTCCAGTCAGGCTTTGCCAAGCAGTTTCTGATAATACTCCACACATTTGGGGCAGATGCCTTCCGGCGTCGCCCACTCGGGATGGCGCTCCCTGATTTTGTCCAGAATATGCTGATTGGTGTGGTCGAGAAACACAATAAGATCACGCTGGACAATTTCTTCACACACCGGACATTTATAGCTCGCCATGAAATCCTTTTCCGCCCGTTTAAACCCGGGGCTGGTATTTGCTGATCTGTTTATCGAGAGACCGCATGCACTGGTCCACAACGCCATTGAATTTCTCATTAAAAGGCGCGCCTTTCCTGAGAGCGTCACGGAGGTAATTCAGGCAGGTTGAAATTTTTTTCAAGTCCCCGCCCAGCGCGCGGCGGACAACTCCCTGCTGCTTGAGAATATCCGCTGCCCGCTCCAGCGCATTGGCCGCGCCCCAGTCGTCATACCGCTTTTCCTTCAGAGCAAGGCGGGCATCCCGCAAAGCATTGGAAATCACGCAGAAAAACTCGCGCTTTTCTTCGGGCGTGACTTCCTTGCCGAATATCACCCACTTCAGGGCAGTCCAGATGTCCGAGAAAAGATTGACCTGAAAAAAGATGTAGGCCAGAGTCAAAATCAGAGGAATCATGAAAAGCGGAAACATCCAGGCCGGAAAATCGCGCTTGAAGGCTTCCGGCCTGTTGACAGGAGGAACAAACGCCATAATGAAATACTGAAAGGATAAAAACAGCCTTAAAAGCATTCCTGATTACCTTTTGTTAGGCCGGTATTCGGCAGGAAAATTATACCAAGCCGGAAAGCTATCTCAAATTTAATTTGCGCGGACCGGAACCGAAGTCTCAGACAGGAGTTTCTTGACGATCTTGCGGTCTTTTAAGGTCCCGCTTTCGGAAAAGTGCTTCACGGCTTCATCATAGCGGTCCATGACTTCGATCTGCAGGTAATCGTCATCGCCAAAAATGGCCCCTACCACCAGAATCGGGGCCAGCGGACCCGTATGCAGCGCTTCCTTCAACTGCTCCTTCTTGGGCTTGGTCGTGATCTTGAAATGGAGGTCCCCGATATAAACGATTTCTCCGGCCGCGACGGGAAGCCGGGCAAAATCATCGTAGCAGCAGACGCTCATGGACTGGATCAAAGGCCGTGAAAAACCGGGCGAAAAGCTTACGCCCTTGAAAGTATATTCATCCGGTTTGACCCTGAAGGCAAAATACCCGCCGTCGGAATTGGTGATCGAACCCACGGGCGGAGTCCACTTGGAATTCCCCCGTGAAAACATGGGCCGGATATTCATCATCCAGATATTGCCCAGTCCGGTTCCCCGCTTCGTGTCCTCAAAACTCGCGCGGCCCGTCAAAAGGCCTTTACCCTTAAGATTCTCCGGAATTTTCGGGGCATGATTGCCCGTCATGGTGGAACACCCGGAAAGCACGGAAAGAAGAACAACCAGAGCCGCATACCTGAGGCTTTTCACTTTTTACGCCCTTTGCGCTTGCCAGGGCGGGAAGCCGCAGCCGCCCGCTCTAAATTGACCTGAAAAGATTCTTCCGCCCATTGGGCCGCGGCCGCCTTGTCCTCCAGCACTTCGGGCGGAACTCGCCAGTAAGCCATGCTCACTTTTTTCCCGGCGGAAGTTTCATAGCTGAAGGGCTCGCTTCCGGCAGCCTCGTACTTTAAGCGGTTTTTGTCTCCCGTCCGGAAATACAGGACGTCATCCACGACAATCCCGAAAATAACGCTGTCCTTGTACAGGCCCCAGCCTCCAAACATGGAGCGGGCGGAAACGTTTCGCACTTTCGAAAGCAAGTCTCCGGTGACATACTCCACAAAATCATTCTGTCTCATGAAAAATTATTTTAGCAGGGTCTGGAGTTTTTCAACCAGCTCCGGCTTTTTCAGCCCCTTGGCTTTACCTTCTTCAAGCGCCTGGGCCGCGGGAACACCTTCATTCAGATTCCGGTGCAAAGTCCAGACCGCGACCGCGCGCTGGCCCGATGCGCAATGCAGAAGCGCCGGCCCTGTGGCAGGGTCTTTTAAAACAGCGTTCAGCTTGTCCGCCTGTTCCGGGCTGAAATTTTTGAGCGAGATCGGAATATTAACGTAGCGCAGGCCTACCGCGTCCGCGTTGTCCTTTTCTTTAGCAGTGCCTTCTTCCGGCTCCCGCACGTCAATCACCGTGCGAACACCCTGCTCCGCGGCCTGCCCCAGCCCGCGCGCCGTGGGCGTGCCTCCGGCCACAAGGTTTTCATCCAGGGTAACGGCATTCGGAACCTCGGTTAATTTCGCGGGGTCCAGATCCACCTTGACCTCACCCGCCCAGCTTCGGCCGGCGGACATAACCAAAAGCATAAAAAAAACCGTGCGCAGTAATTTTTTCATAACGCCTCCTCTATATTTTTTGACGTTCCTTGAGCATACACTTGTTCATGACGACTTTAAGCCCGGCCGCTCGCGCCTTGTCCGCGGCCTGATTATTCACAATCCCTTCCTGCATCCAGATAACTTTGGCTTTTTTGCGGATGGCCGAATCCACGATCGCAGGCACTTCGGAAGGCTTGCGAAAAATATCCACCACATCGATTTCGCCGGGCACGGAATCAAGGTCCGCGTACGCGGGTTCACCCGCGAAACTCTGAAGACTGGGGTTAACTCCAATGACGCGGTAGCCTTTTTCCTTGAGAAAGGACGCTACCCGGAAACTAGGTCGGTCGGGCTTATCAGAAAGGCCGACGACAGCTATATTTTTTGAAGAAGTCAGAATGGAACGGATTTCATCGGTTGTGGCGTTTTGTTTCGGAAACTCGCAGGCTTCATCCGGCATATGAACCGCCTTTGGTAAGAAAAGCTATGCTTTTAGTCTAACTCCGAGACTTCAAAATCAGAACACCTAATTTTGCTTGTTGATTCCCGGCACGCAGAGGTAAAGGTCCTGCACCTGCTGGCGCGCCCATTCATTGCGGCGCAGAAACCTGAGGCTCGAGGTTTTGGAAGGCTGGTTGATAAAGCAGTTGATGCGCACCAGCTGGCCCAGCTTTTCCCAGCCAAAATGCTTCACCAGACGGTCCAGCATGACTTCCAGGGTTACGCCGTGTAAAGGGTCTTTGGAACCCGCTTCTCTTGTCATGAATCCTTCCTTTTTTGTTTCCCGATACTAGCATAAGCCCGCACGCCTTCAACTGTCACTTTTCAGCGCGCGTATAAAACCTGCTATACCGTGCTCATTTTCACTTCCGGATGTCCGTTGCCGGAAATCACCCCATCTGTTATCTTTTTCGGATTCCATAACGCCCGGGAGGCAACGTGAAAATCCAGAATTTTATCGCATCCGCCGTCATGGCTCTTTATCTTGTTCCGCGGGGCTTTGCCGCAGAACCCCTGCCCGCGGACCCGGCTTCCCCGGCTCCAGCGCCCGAAATCAGTGTTCAGGAAGCGGCCGCTCCCGCTGCCTCAGCCGCACCTTATACCGCCCCCTCAATTCCGCAGGAAGGCGATTTTTTTGATCCTCCCGCGCTTTCCAGCTCCGCAGAGGAAGAAACCCAACCCGTGGCCTATAACCCCGTACCCGCGGAACTGGAAGAAAAACCCAGGATCGTAACCGCGGAAATCGAGCAAGGCCCGGTTTACCGCATCAACTACACGGACATTCCGCAGAAGACCCTCGCCAATTCCGTGACCATTGAGCACCTGGACGGAACCACGGAATACTGGAACTTCAAGGAACCCGTGAAAACCGATTCGCTCACGGAACGCCCGCAGCAATTCATGAAGCGCGTGGGAAACCCGGATGAATATATTGTCCGGTATCAGGGCGTGAAAATCCAGGAAACCACTTACGAGGACATGAAGACTTACAAGAGGATCAGCGCCACCACGCACTTCATCTACGGAGTTTTGCCGACTGGAGGGTTTGACAAAAACACGCTGATCAACACCGTGATCATCGAATACAGCTATTCACCCAACGGGGACATCAAGATTGAGCAGAGTCTCTATGACACAAACGCCCAGCTCGCGCCCATGCCCGACGGCAGCCCCAACCCCAAAATCACCTACGGCAGGGTTCAGTAACCTGAGCTGATTTCGCACAAATATCAATTCGCTTGAATCGCGCTTTAAACCCGGCGTTTTTATACTTCGTCATCTCGGGAAATAAAAATCACCTTTCCAGCCACGTCCGCTTCCGAAACCGCTCCATACAGACGGCTGTCAGCGCTTGCAGTGCTATTATCTCCTATTACAAAATAAAAGCCGGAAGGAACATCAACCACCTGGTTTTCCTTGATCCAATCCGCGCCGGGCGGATTGGCATAACGCCTTGATCTCGGAATTTGCGGCGTGTCCACAAGAGAGTCGCTCACGTAAAGATTTCCCTCCTTAAACTGGAGGCGCTCACCTCCCAACGCGACAACACGATGCAGAAAAACCCGCGCCCCGGTTTCCTTTCTGCGATAAACCAGAAAATCTCCCCTCCCAATTTTAAAGAACGGCGCATTCTTTTTTAAAATAAGGACCCTGTCTTTAGGTTGAATCGCGGGAGCATTACTGGGCATCGGAATACGAAACCAGCAAAAAAACGTGAAATAAATCGCGAAGAATATAACGCCCGGAATCGAAACACCAAGCAAGATCTTTTTTGAAGTCTTACCCATTCCAGACAACCCCATCAATGACAGTGGCGTTCCCCATAATCCAATCCCCAATTCTGGCAATTGGTTCGGCAGGTGTGACAGCCCTCAGAGTCGGTCCGCCCAGGGTGGGCGGACGCAAGGGGCGAAAAGAGCAGAGCTATCAGGATAAAAAACAGCAGCTTTGTCATTTGCTTTTTGTGCTTTCTGCTTACTTGCTGAAACGCCGAAAAAGGATACGATCTTTCTTAAACCCAGCTACTTTTGGAAGAGGTACAGATTTCTGTTATCAGGCTGAAAACCGGGGGTTCTGCATACGCTCAAGGCTTTCTTCCTTGTGCATCCGCTCATCCAGGCCAATGCGGCGGAAAAGATCGGCCAGCGTGGCCAGATTCCCGTAATCCCTTCTGAATTCGCTTTCAAAAACCTCCTGCTCAAAGCCGGGGTTTTCCTTCACGAAATGCATGTACTCATGCTCCGCGTGGTCCTCAAAATCCGCGTTCAGCGCGTAACTCCAGTAGGGCTTGATGACATAAAGCAGCCAGCTGATGTGATAATAAACAAACGCCATGACCTGCGGAAGCACCAGAAACATAAAGGCATTTTCCTTCACTCCCTTTTTCTGGATCATTTCCTGCAGGATGAACAAATGCCATTGTTCATTGTCCTGCTGGGAGCGTGACTCGGTCACAAATTCAAAAATCCGGCGGGCGAAGTTCGGAGCCGGGTAAGTATGCGTCATGGCAATGTAGCCGACATGCTCCCACGCCTGATAAGGCACGCGGGCAATGACTTCCAGGACCTTGAACTTGGAGAGATTGCGGCCGGGTCCGTAAAAGAAATCCATGAAGAAAAAAAGGAGTTTTGCCAGAAGGCCGTAAGGCCTGCGCGGAGAACCAAGCGTTCTTTCCTGCTCAGCTTTCAGACTTTCCGTATCACGGATGTTCGTCAAATCTGCGGTTGTCATAACCATTCACCTCGCGGGTGCTTATTCCCCGCCGCTCAAACCCGGCACTTTCGGAAACGGTACCAGATTTACTGGCACCGTTCGTTCTTCTAGGTTTAGTTCTTACTTTTATTATTTTCTACAATTTCGGCGGTTAGTTTTGCCAATTCTGCCTGTACCAACTCAGAATGATTTCGAGCATATGAAGTCTTAAAAAATAAAACTTTCAATGGGCGCTCTTTATGTAAAAGCACGCGGGTGGAGCATAAAACTTTTTTTACAT
>CAZIQJ010000119.1:0-207 GCA_964541285.1 uncultured bacterium
CGGATTCAGGGTAAATGCCGTCCCCGATGCCTGCCTGGTTGGAAATGATGATGATGGAGTAGCCAAGCTTTGTGATAAGCAAAAGGGCGTCCAGCGCGCTGGGTTCGAATTTGAATTCTTTCCAGCTTTTGACGTAGTCGCCGATGGGGTCAATGTTGATGACTCCGTCACGGTCGATGAAGACGATTCTGGGGCTGGACTCCGGAG
>CAZIQJ010000119.1:217-7372 GCA_964541285.1 uncultured bacterium
GCTCTCAGGCATAAAACGATTTGACTGCGGAAGCCACAGCCGCGATTTCCTCGTCCGTGATTTCCGGGAACATGGGAAGCGAAAGGATTTCACCGGACAGCGATTCCGTGACCTTGAGTTTTCCAGCGACCCTGACCTGTGATTTGCAGGCGGGCTGCTGATGAACAGCCACGGGATAATGCACCATGGTGCGAATGCCGTTGTCAGCCAGGTGCTTTTGAAGGCTGTCGCGCTTTCCCCCGGGCGCAAGCACCACGAAAAGGTGGTAAACATGGCGGCGGCCTTCGGCTTCCGTGGGAAGCACAAGCGGTGTTCCGGCCAGCAGCTTTTTGTAAGTCTGCGCCGCGCGGCGGCGGCCGTCATTAAAAGAATCCAGGTGTTTCAGTTTGATATCGAGGATCGCGGCCTGCATGCCGTCCAGGCGGCTGGTCCAGCCCGCGATCAGATGATTTTCCTGCAGGTCCTTGCGGCCCAGGTTGCGGAGGCGGTAGTAAAAATTAAGCGCTTCCGTGTCCGAACCCGTGATCATGCCGCCATCCCCCATGGCTCCCAGATTTTTGGTGGGATAAAAACTGAAGCAGCCGGCGAAACCAAAAGAACCGGTTTTTCTTCCATTCCAGGAAGCGCCGTGCGCCTGGCACGCGTCTTCGATAATTTTAAGGTTTTTCTTTTTTGCAATGGCTTCAATCGCGCCCATGTCCGCGGCCTGTCCATAGAGATGCACGGGCAGAATGGCGCGTGTTTTGCGGGTTACGGCTTTTTCCACTGCTTTGGGGCAAAGCGTGTAGGTCGCGGGATCCACGTCCACCAGCACGGGCGTCGCGCCCGCGTGCATGATGGCAAATACCGTGGCCACAAAAGTGAAAGACGGGGCAATGACTTCGTCCCCTTTTTTCAGGCCGGCGGCCTTGAGCGCGAAAATCAGCGCGTCTGTGCCGGAGCCGACACCGATTCCGTAGGAAGTTCCGCAGTAGCGGGCAAAGTTTTTTTCGAATTCCTGGACGGAGGGCGGCAGGATGTAAAGGCCTGATGCCGCGGTTTTGGCCAGGGCTTCTTCAAACTCTTTTCCCAGTCTGGCGTACTGCCTCTTGGAGTCAAAATAAGGAACAGATGAAATCTTTGCTTCCATCAGCTCTTTCCTTTTTTATCCCGGATCATCTCGCGGTATTTTGCGTAGGCGAAAAGCTGGTAAAGGCCGTGGAAAACAGACATGAGAAAACCCATGAAACCGTGTTTCCACCCGTCTTTCAAAAAATAATTTTTGAAGAACCGGTCAAAAGTCTTGCGCAGGCTGTTGCCCATCTTGACCTTGCGGCCGTCGGTCACCCATTTGTCGGCCTCAAGCGTGGTTTCGCGGTTGAACTTGCCGATCCACTGCTCCAGGGTCTGGCAGGAGTAATGCAGGATGTCGCCTTTCAGATGTCCGCACTGGCCTGTGTAAATAACGCGGGGATGGACGCGTGCCTCTTCATATTTAAACTGGCCTTTGCGGAAAAGCCGGGTCTTGGCGGCCGGGTAATAGCCCGCGCCCTGGATCCATTCCGGGCCAATGAAGGTTTTAATGGGAATGGAGTAACACACAAAGGCCGGATCGTTTTTGGCGATGACATCGGAAATTTCCTTGGCCAGTTCGGGCGTGATGCGTTCATCCGCGTCCAGGCTAAGGACCCAGGGCTGCGTCGCCTGATCATAGGCGAAATTGCGGTGGCGTCCTTCGATGTCCATCTGGCGCGTGAAAATCTTGTCGGTGTACTTGCGCGCAAGTTCAACCGTGCGGTCAGTACTCATGTCGTCGACCACGACGATTTCAGCGGCAAAGGCCGCGCTTTTCATGCAGTCTTCGAGTCTTTTTTCTTCGTTCTTGGCAATAATGACGACGGATAAAGGTGTTTTCATGTCTTTAGGGCACCATTTCTTGTTTAATTTTTAATTCCGCTTGAATCGAAAATGCGGTTTTTGAGGTACCGGTTCCAGCCGTGCACAGGTTCGGCAAAGAACGGGTCGATGCTCTCATTCGAACCTGTCACGCAATGGAACCGGTACCTAATAAGCGTTTTTGTATGCGAAGATTGTCATGAACAAAATCTTCATATCAAACAAAAGCGACCAATGCTCCATGTAGTACAGATCATACTTGATTCTTTCGTGAATGGAAGTATTTCCTCTGTATCCGTTGACCTGCGCCCATCCGGTGATTCCCGACTTGATTTTGTGCCGGGTCATGTACCGCGGGATGGTTTCGCGGAACTGGTTTACGAAATGCGGACGCTCGGGGCGCGGCCCGACCAGCGTCATGTCGCCTGTCAGCACGTTCAGGAACTGCGGAAGCTCATCAATGTTCCAGCGGCGGAAAAAATCCCCGGTGCGGGTGCGGCGGTTGTCGTTCTGTTTTGCCCAGACAGGACCGGTTTCCTTTTCCGCGTCCACTTTCATGGTGCGGAACTTCAGGACCTTGAAAACTTTCTGGTCGCGCCCCACCCTTTCCTGTGAATAGAGTACGGGGCCGCCGTCATCGAGTTTGACCAGGACCGCGGCCAGGATCCAGAAGGGAGAAGAAAGAATGATCAGCACCAGCGTGACCGCGATATCAAAGAGCCTTTTGGCGACACGGTTCCATACATAATCCAGAGGCAGCGGCTTGAAGCCAAGAAGCGGAACGCGGCTGATGTATTCCACGTCCACACCGCGGGTCATCAGACCGTAGAAATCCGCGGCCACCTTGAAGTCTGCCAGCTGTTCCTCGCAGGTGGCGACCAGTTCCGTGATTTGCGGCTTGGTGAAGCTGGAGTCCACCAGAATGACGATATCGGGCTTGAGCTGCTCAATGAATCTTTCAGCATCGGCCGTGGGGCCGATGATGCCGACGTCTTCAATGTGCTTGCCGATCAGCGCGGAGTCATGGGCGAGAATGCCGATGACTTCCTGCCCATAATGCGGGTTGCCCTGCGCCCACTGGACAATTGCGCGGGCATTATGGTCCGCCCCGATGACCAGCACGCGGGATAAATCTTTTTTCTGTTTCTTGCGGTAATACTCCCACTGGATCAGAAGATAGCGCGTCAGGCTGACGGACAGGATGGTAAAAATCCAGAGCGTGATGAGATAGACGCGGGAGTAAGTCAGGGCGCGGTAAAGGAAAGACATGGCCATGAGCGTGACCACGGCGTAGCTGACTCCCTTCATGACCAGAAAAATTTCTTCGATACGGCGGATGCTGCGGCGTGATTCGTAAAGGCCCGCTTTTTTGAAAAACCACAGGTAGACCGGCAGGACAACCATCAGGACTGAGCCGTAAGGTGTGAAATTGGGGACACCATGCGTTACGGGAAGAATCCCGGTCAGGAAACGGAAATGAAACGCGGCGAAAAAACCGGCCGTTATGGCCAGTATGTCCGCCAGAACAAAAAGGGTGATGATTTCAGTTTTACGTTTAGCCGGTGACATGGCTGCTCAGGATCCTGTCTGCTGCTTCCTTGAAATTCTGTTTAAAGGCGTCTTTCACAAATCTCCGGACTGAAGCGGCGATCTGGCCGCGGTCCCAGGTCTTTTTTTCAAAGTTTTCAATGGCCCGGGCCAGGGACGCGGGCGTTTGATCGTCAAAAAAAACGCCATGCTTTACACTTTCAAGCGCGCCGCCCTTCCGGTACGCGATCACGGGTGTTCCGCACGCCTGCGCTTCAAGCGGCACGATTCCAAAATCTTCCTCGGTCGGAAAAATCAGCGCGCGCGCCCCGGAATAAAGGTTTCTCAGTTCCTGATTGGAAACTCCCCCAAGAAAAGAGATCTTCGTGCTTTTACGCATTTCCCGGTATTTTGCTTCCATGGGGCCGGAGCCGACCACCAGCAATGGACGGTCCAGGGCGTTAAAAGCTTCAATCGCGATTTCCACTTTCTTGTAAGGTACAAAAGCGGAAACGATCAGGTAATACCCCTGCTGCGAAAGATTGAGATTGTCTTGCGGACTGTAGAAACTGTCAAGGGGCGGGTAAACGACCTCGGCTTCCCTGCCATAGAAGTCCTGAATGCGTCTGGCAACGTTGTGGGAATTGGCGATAAAACCGCTGACATTGGAGGCTGTGGCCGCGTCCCATTTGCGCAGCCCGCCCAGAAGAAAGCGCAGGACAGGCTTCAGAAAACCCGGAAACTTGTCAAAGTAGCTGGCTTCAAAACCCCAGGCATAACGCATGGGCGTGTGGCAGTAACACAGGTGCGGCGTGGACCGCGGTACAGGCACGGCCTTGATCACGCAGTGCGAACTGGAAATGACCAGGTCCGCGGGCGGCAGTTTGATCGACTGCGCCACCCAGGGAAGGATGGGAAGAAGCCATCTGTAGTAGCGGCGGATGCCCGGCAGGTCATGAAGCCATGAGTTATGGAGGGTCATCCTCCGGAGCGATGGAGAAAGTTTGTCGGGATTGGAGAACAAGGTATAAATGACCGCGTCCGGGTACATTTCAGCCAGGGCTTCCAGTACTTTTTCTCCGCCCCTCATGTGGATGAGCCAGTCGTGAAGAAGGATGACTTTCATGCCAGCACCTTCTTGTAGACCTCAAGGGTCTTGCGCGCGGTTTCTTTCCAGGTGAACTTTGCTGCCTGCTGTCTTCCCTTTTCCGCCAGTTCCCGGCGAAGGGTCCCGGAAACTTCCATTTGAATCAACGCATCGTACAGCGGGTCCAGAGTGTCCGGCTCTACAAGGTAAGCGGCGCGGCCCGCGACTTCGGGGATAGACGAGGTGCTGCAGGCAATGACAGGAGTTCCGCCAGCCATGGCTTCCAGCAGGGTCAGGCCAAAACCTTCATAAAGAGAAGGATGGGTCAGGGCCAGCGCGGTCTGGTATAAAGCGCGAAGCTCTTCCTTTGAGACATTGGAAAGAAAGAAAATGCCGTCCATTTTGCCTGTCCTGACCAGTTCCGGATAAAGGCTTTCAAAAGAAGCGTCGGATTTCCCCACCATGACCAGAGCGGCGTGGATCTCACCGGCCTGCCGGGCTTTCTGAAAAGCGCGGATCAAAAGCGGGGCATTCTTGTGCGGTTTTAAAAGCCCGACGTACAGAAAAAAGTTTTCGGGAAGAGCGAATTTTTCACGGACTGATTTTTTTAAAGCGTCCGGTGATGTTTCAAAAAAATACTCGGAGACTCCCTGGTGAATCACGGAGATCCTGGACGCGTCCGCGCCAAAATGTTCCACCAGGTCGTTTTTGGTGTGCTGGGAAACCGCGATGACGTGGTCGGAACCGCGCGCGGCTTTTTTGAGCATAAAGCCCGCGTACGCGGCCTGCAGCGGGTTAAGATATTTTTTTCTGAACACCCAGTGGATAACGTCGTGAATCGTCACGACCAGCCGGGTTTTTCCCCGCTGAAGCGGAACATTGTAATGAGGCGAGTGCCACAAGTCCTTTCCCGCCATGAGCGGGCCGCAGGCAAATTGCTCCTGAAGGGAATAGATGGGCGCGTCAAAATCCGCGTGCGAAAAACCCGAGGGAAGGTCTTCTCCCCGTCCGCAGGCCGTAAATTTCATGTCCGCGGGAACTCCGGAGATTTTCCACTCCGCCAGCAGCGCTTTCAGGTAAGTTCCAATGCCGGTATGATGAAGCATGCGTGTATCCAGCCCGATTTTCTTCTCCATATCAGGCGGCCTTCAGAAGCGCGGTAATTTTTGAAAATACCTGGTCCGGCGTGATCTTTACCATGCAGTCGTGGTGTTTGAGCGGGCATGTCTGCGCCTGACACGGCGAGCAGTCCACGGGATGAATACACAGGTTCAGCCTGCGGCTCCAGGGATGCCAAAGTTTTGCGATGTTGGTGCCGCTGAAAAGGACGACCAGCGGAATCCCCTGCGCCGCGGCCATGTGTGCCGGACCGGAGTCATTGCCCACGTAAAGATGTGAAGCATCCATGAGAATGGGAAGGTCCGCAACTTCCGTCTTGCCGCGAAGGTCCACGACATGAGGAATTTCCGGAAACGGAATTTCCAGCTTCTCTTTTTCTGTGCCCACCAGAACAATTTCAACTTTTGGAATGGCGGAGAGTTTTTGCACCAGCTCAAGAAAATGGGCGGCAGGCCAGCGCTTGGACGGATATCCCGCGCCGGCGTGAACAATGATCCTCTTCTGGGTTTCCAGGCTGAGCGAAGTGCCGATGGAATGCCAGAACCGCCATTTGCGGCTGCCTGAATAGGAAAAAGGCTGAAGCGACGTATCCGGATGAGGAATTCCCAGGGTTTCAAGAAGCGCGAGGTTGACTTCCACCTGATGTTTGAGCGAGGGGTATGGCGGAGCCGCGGACAAAAGAAATTTTCCGCCGGTGATGCCGTAACCCAGGGTCCTGGGGATTCCGGCGAAGAAAACAAGCAGGATGCTGCGCAGGTCTCCGCGGAAATCAATGGCCAGATCGTAGTTCTGGCTCCGGAGGCGCGCGGCCAGGGCGCGGGCTTCGGTAAAAATATCGGAGAGGCGGGATTTTCTAAACCAGTGATGCGTCATACCGATGGTTTCGCGGACTTCCCGGGCATCTTCAAACAGAGGGGCCCATTCCTTGCCTACCAGAAGGTCGATCTGCGCTTCGGGAAACATTTCGCGCAGGGCGCCCAGAGCGGGGCGCGTCATGACCACGTCGCCCAGATGGTCGAGACGGATGGCCAGGATTTTCTTGACCTGCTCGCGCCGTATTTTTTTTCTGCAGCGGAGAGGAAAGAAAATGACCGCGCCGGCGGCGTCAAAGAAAAAAACGGCCAGGCGTTTAACCCAGGATTTAAACGCGTATTGAGGAAGAAATTTCACAGCGTATGGACCGCCTCCCTGTTAAAACAGGGTGTAAATGAACGGCGCGACCGCGGAACTCTGCGTCAGGACAATCAGGACGCCGAGAAGAAGAAGAACGACCACAATGGGGGTCAGCCACCATTTTTTGCGAACTTTCAAAAAATCCCAAAATTCCTTGAGAATGCTGAGTTTTCCCATTTTTGACTCCTGTGTTAAAACTGACGTTCGTGGAAAGAGTTGTCGTTGGTTTCAGGGTGCTTGTGCCAGTAAGACTCCCCTTTGCTGCCGAAGCCGAGGAATTTTTTGTTCGCGATCCGGGCCAACAGGCTGATAGGGGTCAAAACCAGGTAAAAAAGAACTGCCAGAATCACGTGAGACATGAAAAAACCCATGAC
>CAZIQJ010000120.1:0-7330 GCA_964541285.1 uncultured bacterium
TTTTTCTGAAGTAGCGGTTGCCTTCTACTTCAATCTGTCCGATTTTACCTTCCACAACCCGGATAACGGCTTCGCCATTGATGATTTTTTGCTCCGGCACATAGGCCAGACTGGTGATAAAGCCTTTTTTCCGGTATTCATCCGTGATTTTCTGCGCCAGAGCTTCCATGGTTGAAAGCGTCTGCATTTTTCCTTCGAAGGCTTCGATGAGGGGGCGAATATCCGCTTCAGGAATGACCTGGTCTCCCTCGATCCTCAGTTTTTTGACCAGAAACTGAGGGCCGGAGACCGGGGCGGCAGGTGCCTGCTCTTCCTGTTCAATGACCGCGGGTTTGAGCGGAGTATCCTGTTCACGGGTTTCGCGGCGGATTTTTTCCGCAAGTACTGAGGCCTGCTGTTCGGAACGGTCTACCTGGGGAACATCATCGGCAAAAGCCGGGAGGCAAAAAGCCGGCAAGGCCGAAAGCAGGACGAGACGCAGAAAGAAGCTGGTACGCATGAAAAATCATATTACTTGATGCCCTCTTAAAAGGGGAGATTTTTCTTTTATGCGCTTTCAGGCTTTCTCCTCTACGTTGACTTCAAAAACCGTCCCGCGGACACCGGTGGTGCTGGTGGGTGTGCGGACTTCAAATTTTGAATCCGCTTTCAGTTTTTCCGCATGCACCATGACTTTTCCGATGGCCAGGTCCAGCAGGGTGGTCTTATCGCCGGTGTCCTGGTCATAACCCATGGTGCGGATCTTGAAATAACTGTTTTCCTTCAGCTCAAGGCGAGCGACATCGCCGCCATCCATGAGGATTTCGGCGTAGCCGTCAGCTCCAGTCTTGATTTCGTCGTTTTCCTTGAGCACGACTCCGGGAACAGCCTCTTTCCAGTCCTGTCCCTGAAGCCGGACCGTGACCGGTCCATGCAGGTCCGCGACCAGGGCTTCGCGTGCTTCTTCCGCCGCGAAAGCGGGGATTGAAAACGCAAGCAGCATGATCATAAATACGGGGATTTTATTTTTCATGTTCAGCTCCTTTTGGGCTCTGTGCGAAGGAAACGGGGTTTCTGCCCGTATTCCAGGGCAACAGGCCCTGTTTTTTCTGATATGAAGATAACGGTAAATTCTGATTTCTCACTGTAGTAAATACTGTATGCCTGGCCTTTGACTTCCGTTTTGAAACGATCAGGGGCTCTGAAGTTCGCGTAAAATTCTCCGCTGAAGTCTTCGTTCTCGCTGCTCATTCCAACGCGCGTGGATTTATCCTTGCCCACAAGCTTTACCTTTCCGTGCTTCCGGTCAAGGACAAGGACAAGACCTTCCAGCACGGTCACTTTGGTCTGGGATTTTCTGGGATTTTCAAAGAAGTGGTCGAAGTCGCCTTTGGGGCCGTCCGGTCCGCCGCCGTTCTGTCCGCCAGACCCGTTTTCACCGCCGGAATTTCCGCCGCCCCCACCTCCGCCGCCGCTCGTGCCTCCTCCGGATTCGCCCCCGCCGGACTCCAGGCCTCCGCCGGATCCTGTCGTGGATCCTCCGCCCTGGCCGGTGTTGAATCCGCCATCAATTCCGCCGCCGCCTCCAACAGTGCCTCCGGTGGAACTTCCGCCGCCGCTTCCGCCTGTGAAGCTGAACCCTGTGTTATTTCCTCCATCCGTTACGGTCGTTGCGCTGATCGTGTTTGTCGAAACGTTATTCGCGTAGGAAATGGTGACGCCTGTGCCAAACGAAATGCCTGTGGTGGAACCGCCCGCGTTGTTGACGGAAAGGTTCCACGCTGTGGTATTGGTGCTGGTCAGGGTTGCGTTGTTACCCACGGCAAAAGTTGATGCATTGGCCACGGTGAAAGTATCGCCGCCTGTGAACTCCACAGTTTTTCCCGCAGTAGAAGCGATTTCAAGGTCGTAGAAAGTGACTCCTGCCACGGGAGCGTTCAGTGTCGCGGCCGCGGTCGTATCAAGAGTGACACGGCCGTTACCGTGCGTAAAAGTTCCTCCGGTGAAAAGAAAATCATCCGAGACCGTAAAACTTCCTGATGAATCCGGGGCAGTGAAAGATCCGGAAGAAAGTGTGAAAACTCCGTTGATATCAAGGTCTGAAGTGGATCCGCTGAATGTGTTTCCGGAAACCGTAAGTCCGCTGTTGAATGTGTGAGTTCCGCTTGAGGCCTGGAAAACGCCGCCGGACATGGCTGCGGTCCCAGTCACCGTCAGGTTGTTGGCGAAAGTGTTGAGGGTTCCGGCTGATAGAGTCAGGTTGCCAGCCACGTTAAGGCCAGTTCCCATGACATAGGAGTCGGATGCGTCCGAGGACGCGATCTGCAGGTGGTAATAATCCGTGGCTCCGAAGTCTTTTATGCTGAAAGAATCAATGGCGCTGTCATTATCACCGGTGTAAGACCAGGTTCCGGAGTCCGTGTCCTGCGTTAATCCTGTGATGGTTTCACTGCCTTGCAGTTGGACGGTCGCTGTATTGGAAAAAGTTGCGCCGGTCATGGTCCAGGACACTCCGTTGAGGTCAAAGGTTCCGCCTGAGTTTGTAAAGTCGTTGCTGACAACCAGGGTGTTTGTAGACAGCCGAAGGGTCCCTGATCCCGAATGGGTGATGTTGTAAAAATTGTCGGACGAGGTGATGCCGCCGGAATTCAGGGTCTGTGTTCCGCTCCCGTCAAAAGTGACGGTTCCTGTGCCTTCTGAGAATGTGCCGCCGGATTTTGTCCAGTCTCCCGAGACTGTGAAGGTTCCGGATGTCGCGGTCAGCGTTCCGCTGCTGATGGCGAGATTGCCGTTCACGTCGACTGTGGCATTGCCTCCGGTAAAAGTACCTCCGGAAACCGTCAGGCCGCCGTTAAAAATATGGGTTCCGTTGTTCACCAGGGCATCGTAGGTGCCGCCGTTGATGGTCGCCAGGCCGGTGATGGTATTCGCGGCGAGGCTGCCTGTGCTGAATTGTCCGCTGTTGAGCGTGAAAGCGCCGGCAATGGTCAGGCTCCCGATGGCGTTAATGACGTCATTGGCATCTGTGGTCTGAACCGTGAAATTGTAATAATCCGTTCCCGTAAATGAGAGGATGTTGAAAGTGTCGGCGGCCCCGTCATTGTCACCCAGAAAGCGCCAGGTTCCGGAGTCGACGTCATTTGCGGACAGGGTAATAGACTCATTGCCCATCAGCTGGACCGTTCCATTATTGGAAAGGGTTGAAATGCTGACGGCCGCGCCATTGAGAGAGAAAACATCGTCCGATCCTGTTGTCAGCGTGCTGAAAGTGAGCAGAGGGGAAGACCCTGAAAGCTGAAGGGTTTTGGAAGTCCCGTCAACGGTGATGCTTCCGAATGTGGTTCCTCCTGAAGCGTTGTCCGTAAGCGTCGAAGTGCCTGTGCCGTCAAAAGTGAAAGTTCCTGTGTAGGATGAGATGTTTAAAATTGCACCGTCAGCCACTGTCATGTTCCCCGCGATATTGACATTGGGGTCATTGGTGGAAAGGTTCAGGTTTCCGCTTGTCAGGGTCAGGTTATTGTTGATGTCCAGGTTGCCGGAAATGGTCACGACGCCCGGAAGGTTCGTATTGTTGACGGTCATGTTGTAGAGAGAAATTCCACCCGTTGTGAATGCCTGGCTTTTGGTCGAGCTGTCAAAGATGACGGTCCCGCTGTTGTTATTGAAAGCCGGAGTGCCTGAAACCGTGAAATCATCCGCGACCTGGAGATTGCCGGACGGTGCGTTCAGGGTGCCGGATGAAAGGGTCAGGACGCCGTTGACGTCGACTGTTCCCGCGCCGCCGGAAAAAGTGCCGCCTGAAATCGTAAGGCCTCCGTTAAAAGTCTGGGTGCCGCCTGATGTGTCATTGTAGGTACCGCCTGAGACCGTTGTCAGGCCGGTCGCGGTAGTGGTTGCGCCGGAACTGAGTACGTAGGCTCCGTTGGACACGGTCATGGCGCCATTTGCGGTGATGGCTGAGCCATTGATAAAGCTGTCGCTTGAATCCGTAGGGGCTCTGGACAGGTTGTAATAATGTCCTGAAAAATTACTGCCGAGGGCATAAGCATCCGCATTGGAGTCTCCGTCGCCGACATAGCGCCAGGTCCCCGAGTTTGTGTCCTGGGTAACTCCGGTGTAAGTTTCATTGCCAACGGCCTGCATGATCCCATCATTTGAAAATGTCGCGCCGCTGAAATCCAGACCATGCCCCAGCAAGTGGACTTGTCCGGCTGAATTGGTGAAATTGTTGGTTACGGTAAGCGTTGAAGAAGGTCCTGACAGCAAAACGTTTCCCGCGCCGGAGTGGGTGATATTGTAATAGCTGCTTGTGGAGTGGGTGAACAACTGAGTCCCTGAGCCGGCGAAGTCAACCGTACCCCCGGGCGTGGTCAATGTTCCGGTGATATGCGTCATGTCGCCATGAACAGTCAGGGTTCTGTTGCTGATATCAAGCGTTCCCGCGTTAAGGCTCAGGGAACCGGTTCTTCCACTCGCGGTCGTAATGGTCAGATTGGCCTGCAGGGTGATAACGCCTGTGTAGCCGGCATTCACGCTGAGGCTTCCAATCGAATTCAGAAAAATAGGATCTACAAAAGAGTTGGCGGTGCTGGTTCCGTTAAAGACAAGGTCATCGCCCGCGCCCGGCGTTGCTCCGCCAAGTCCTGACCAGTTCAGGGTGTTTGACCAAAGCCCGTTGCCCCCGCCGTTTGTCCAGGTTCCTGTGGGGTCCCAGCCGATGGAGTTACCGCGGTTCGTGGATTCGGTCATGATAATTTCATCCGCTCCTAAATTGACGGAGTCTTCCACCCATGTGTAGGTCAGGTCGCGGGGACCCGAAGAATTCACATACCAGTGCTCTCCGGATTCCGTGGAAAGCAGCCGCACGTGGTTTCCATAGGAGCCGCGGGTTGTCCAGTCTCCCAGAATAGTCTGGGTTTTTCCCGCTTCAAAATAAATACGCTTTGCCGGAGCTGTGACGGAAAAATGATTGAACGTATTGTCTCCATATATGGAAGAACCCTGCAGGGGATCAATAAAAATTACGGTGGAATCTCCGGGGTTGAACACGCCCTGGTTGATCCAGTCGCCGCCCACGGTGTAAGTGGAGTCATCAGCATTCACGGTCACACCGTCACCGATGGTCAAATCACCGCCTGCTTCAATGGCGGCCTGGCCTTCATTGGTATAAACCGCGGGAGCATCATCCTTGAGGAGCTTCAGGTTATTCTGCGCTTTGACGGATCCTCCAATTGTGCTTTCTCCCGAAGTTTTAAAGGTAATGTCATCAGCTGCAATCTCGGCATGTGTGGTAACCGGGCCGTTGCTCGTGATTTCAACAATGCCGTTATGCATTTCAGCGTGATTGGCCTGAACATGTCCGTCCAGATTGATGGCTTGAGTGAAAAGATTTCCCGCCTGCCGGGCTTCAAGAAGGATCCTTCCTCCGTTGGCTTCGAGCGTTCCCGTGCTTTTGATCTGGTCGGCCACGACATTGCCCTGAGGATCAAGGACCTGGCCGGATACCGGCTGATCAATGGCCACAGAAACGACTCCGTCCTGGCTGATGCCGACGGTGACCGCATCGCCCGAAGCCAGCGCGACAGTGCCGAGAGGGGCACTGACTGTTCCATTATTTTCAATGGAGCTTGCAATCAGGATGGCGAATTTTCCGTCATCGCTCTGGATCAGACCGTCATTGCGGATTTGCGAGAATGGGTCCCCGGCATTTCCCGTAAAAGCATAATTACCAGCCAGAAAATTTTCGTTGCTGATGCCGCGGGTGGAAAGAATCAGGCCGCTCGCGTCGATCTGGGCCGTGGACCCGATGTTAAAGCCGAATGAATTGACCAGAATCAGATTTCCGTTAGCGAACAGGTTACCGAGAATCTCCGAACTGCCGGCTCCCATAACGCGGTTCAGGGAGAATGAATCGGTTGAGGGAAGGAAGAAATTAACGGTTTCTCCGGCGCCAATATTAAACGAGGAATACTCAATGATGGAATTGGCAGAAGCGGTGATATTGAGCGTTGAATCATTGACGCGGTCAAAGCTGGCGTCGCCGGAAATGACAGTTGCATCCTGCGGCAGGGCATGCGCCTGCGGCGCATTAAACGGCAGAAGGAAAATAGACAGAAAAAGGGCGGGTATTTTGAGGGTCAGAAAATCGAGTTTTTTAGCCCTGAAAACCTTCATTTTTAGCTCCTTTATAAAGATACCCGGTGGATAGCGGTTTAGCAAACCGAAGAGCTACATATAACAAGGGTGCTCAAGGAGTCATTTTGGGCCCTTTTACGAGGGGAAATAGAGCGTATTCCAGCAGGATAAAGCGGAGCGTTCAAAAGATTAAAGAGTCTTAATTTATGGTTTGAAAAAGACTTAACCAAGTGTTAAAATTTTGCATCTTTTTCATGCCCAAAAAGGAAAGGGAAAACGTGAGAAAAAATCTTTTCAGTAAATGGATTGCCGCGGGAACTGCGCTGTTTTTTTTCTCCGTACAGACCCTTCCGTCCGGTTTTGCCGCCGCGGACCCCATTGAAACTTTGGCGCAGTCTCATCTGCAGGCCGTGAAAAACGCGGAAGAGGCCGCAAAGCCCGAGCCGCAGGACACACACACAGACATTCAAACCGATATTGATTTTCTTCAGGACAGCCTCAGCCTTTCCGCCCCGGAAAGCGAAGAAGAGAAAAAAGAAGAAGCTGAAGAAAAGTCCGAAGAAGAAAAAAGCCCTGAAATCACAGCCGCTCCCGAAGCTCCGGAAGAAACCACTTTTGACGCCGCTCTTGAGTATTTAAAAACCGCGAAAAATTTTGCCGTGACTGCGGTGAAGAACCTGACTCTGGATAATCTTAAAACTCTGGCGTCGCAGGCCTGGGAAACCGGGATTGCGGTGGTCAAAGGCGTCATCCTTCTTTTTACGGACCATGTTTCCAACTCGCTGAGCGTGACCGCGGGTTTCAAGAAAATTCTGGACGAAAGCGCGGACTTTCTCAGCCATTTTCACGTACGTATCGGCGATGCTCCCGCGCTGCTCAAGCCCAGCCTCAAGGATATTGAAGAAGCTGATGGTGAGGAGTACATGGCGGGCCTGAATGGGGAAGACGAGCTTGTGGTCCGGGCTTACTCGCATGAAGGCGCGGATGCTGCTTTTTATGACGGCCATTATCTACTGGATAAGATCGGGGCCGCGCAGCAGAATTTTTTCTTTGACGAGAATATCACGGAAATCCAGAGGCTGATCCGCTCCAAGGAAGTGCTGGACGGAAAAAACATGATTTACGAGCGCGCCACTGGCACCAACCTGCCGGGTTTTCCCGTGTTGACCAACTTTGCTTCGCAGAATCCTCAGGGCGCGATTGCGGTGACCCAGTT
>CAZIQJ010000121.1:0-949 GCA_964541285.1 uncultured bacterium
AAATATGAAATCCGCATTGAAGATAACGGCAAAGGCATGAGCGATGAAGTCAAGGCGCGCATTTTTCAGGCCTTTTTTTCCACCAAGGGAGAGAAGGGGACCGGGCTCGGGCTTTTAATTATTGATAAAACCATCAAGGCCCATCACGGGGATGTCCGTGTTGAAAGTGAGCTTGGCAAGGGAACCGCGTTTATTTTAACGCTGCCTAAAATTATTCACCGCGTTTAGGGTTCAAAAAGCAGGCATAAAAAAAGCCGCCCTTATAAGGCGGCTTTTTTATTTGAATTGCCGGGTCAGGTCAGCCGAAACGGCCCGTGATGTAATCTTCGGTTTCTTTTCTGGAAGGCGTTGTGAAGATTTTTTCCGTCGCGCCCATTTCAATCAATTCTCCAAGATAAAAATAGGCGGTTTCGTCGCTCAGGCGTGCGGCCTGGGCCATGTTGTGCGTTACGATCAGAATGGTGTATTTTTCCTTCAGTTCACGGATCAATTCTTCCACCCTCTGGGTTGAGGCCGGATCCAGGGCCGAGCACGGCTCGTCCATCAAAAGCACGTCGGAATTGACCGCGATCAGCCGGGCAATACACAGCCTCTGCTGCTGTTCGCTTGAAAGCGTGAGCGCGGAAACGTGAAGCTTGTCCTGAAGTTCTTCCCAAAGCCCCACAGCTTCCAGGCTCTTTTGGACCTGTTCATTAAGCTGGCGTTTGGAAAACCCGAGATCAAAGTGGAGACGCGGGCCAAAAGCGACATTTTCAAAAATCGAAAGGGGGAAAGGATTAGGCCTTTGAAAAACCATTCCGACTTTCTTGCGCAGCTCCACCAGGTTGATATTTTTTCCGTAGACCGGGTGGCCGTCGACCATGATTTCTCCGTTTGTCCGTACGTCGCGGTTCAAATCGTTCATGCGGTTGATGCAGCGAAGCAATGTGGATTTGCCGCAGCCCGAAGG
>CAZIQJ010000121.1:959-6687 GCA_964541285.1 uncultured bacterium
CGTGACCTGTTTTTCGCGGATGTCCATGGAGATGCCGCGCAGGGCATGGAAATCCCCGTAGTAAAGATGGAAGTCCCGGACCTTGATAATGGCCTTTTGATCAGCCGAATCGCCCTGAAACATAATCCTCGGTTCTCTTGTCTTTTGGAATTGTGAAAATTTTGTGCGTGGTGTCAATCTCAACAAGGTCGCCCATCAGGAAAAAAGCTGTGCGGTCGCTGGTGCGCGCGGCCTGCTTGGTGTTGTTGGTCACAAGAATCTGCGTGTAGCGGCTTTTGAGCTCCTGCATGGCTTCTTCCACCTTGGCAGTGGAAAGCGGGTCGAGACCGGAGCAGGGTTCGTCATAAAGAATGATTTCAGGTTCCACGGCAAGGGCGCGGGCGATGCAAAGCCGCTGCTGCTGGCCGCCGGAAAGCCTCATGGCCGGCAGGTTCAGGCGGTCCTTGACCTCTTCCCACAGAAACGCGGCGGTCAGGCTTTTCTCCACGATGTCGCGGATCTCACTCCGGTTGCGCATGCCGTGAACCGTAGGGCCGTAAGCCACGTTATCAAAGATGCTCAACGGCAGGGGCGTGGGAAGGGCGAAGATCATGCCTACGCGCTTTCTCAGGTCATTGGCTGACATCTGGGTGAGCGTATTTTTTCCGTCCAGAAAGATTTCGCCTTCGGATCTGAAGTATTGGTTTTCCTCGTTCAGCCGGTTAAGCGTCCGGAGAAAGGAGGTTTTTCCGCTGTTGGCCGGCCCAATAATGCCCAGGATTTCATTTTCAACGATATCCAGGTTAATGGAATTGAGAACGGTTTTTTCACCGTAGAAAACCGAAAGGTTCCGGGTCTGGATTTTAGGTTTTGCGTCTACCATTGTTTTTTCTTCCGGAACTGCGCGCGTATAAAGACGGCGGCCAGATTGAGCGTCATGACCATCAGGATCAGGGTCAGGGCGGTGCCGTACTGGATATGAGGCTTGATCTTCGGGACCTGCGTGGAGATCACGTAAAGGTGATAGGGCAGTGCCATGCACTGGTCGAAAATCGAAGCGGGGAGCCGGGGGAGATAAAATGCCGCGACTGTAAAAAGAATAGGCGCGGTTTCACCCGCGGCGCGGCTGAGCGCCAGAATAGTCCCGGTCAAAATTCCCGGAATGGCATTGGGGAGCACAATTTTCCGGATGGTCTGCCATTTGGTCGCGCCCATGGCCAGGCTGGATTCACGGAACGACTTGGGTACGGTGCCGATGGCTTCGCGTGACGCTGTGATAATGACCGGCAGGCTCATGACGGAAAGCGTCAGCGAGCCTGCAAGAATCGAAGTTCCGAAACGCATGAACTGCACAAAAAGCCCCAGGCCGAAAAGTCCGTAAACAACCGAAGGGATGCCGGCCAGATTGACGATGGCGATATCAATGGTGCGTGTCAGCGCATTTTCTTTCGCGTATTCTGAAAGATAAATCGCGGCCAGGATGCCGACGGGAAGTGCGAACAGCATGGTGCCCAGCACCAGGTAGACCGTGCCCACGATAGCCGGGAAAATACCGCCCGCGCGCATGCCCATGCGGGGCGTCGCGCTCAGAAACTCCCAGGACATGGCCGGAAGCCCGTTTTTCAAAATTAAAATAGTGATCAGGATTACGGGAATAACAATGATCAGGGTGGAAAGAAAAAGAAGCGTGAACGCTATTTTTTCGGTCACGTGAGGATTGATGCGCATTACCTTTTCCGCCTCCCGTTACCTTTAATGAAGAGTCCGGCGGTCATGTTGATCATGAACGTGATGCAGAAAAGCACGATACCGATGGCGAAAAGGGCATAGTAATGGTCGCTGCCATGGACCGCTTCCCCCATTTCCGCGGCAATGGTCGCGGTCATGGTGCGCATGGGGACGAGAAGCGAAAACGGAATATTGGCCGCGTTGCCGGTGATCATCATGACGGCCATGGTTTCACCGATGACGCGTCCGATACCCAGCATGATGCCCGCAAGAATGCCGGAAGAAGCGGCCGGAAGCACTACCCGGTAAATACTCTGCCATTTGGTCGCACCCAGCGCCAGCGCGCCTTCGCGGTAGGATTTAGGAACAGCGGTCAGGGCGTCTTCCATGAGGCTGACAATAGTGGGCATGGCCATGAACGCGAGCATGATGGAACCGGAAAGTCCGGTCAGACCCGTGTTCAGATGAAAAGCCTTTTTCACAAACGGCGCCAGCGTGACCAGACCGATAAAGCCCAGCACAATACTGGGGATGGCGGCCAGAAACTCCACCGTGGTTTTAAGGACTTCGCGAAGCCACAGGGGCGCAATTTCCGCGATGTAAATGGCAGAAGCAATTCCTATGGGTACGGCAATCGCGATGGCACCAAACGTGACTACCAGGGAGCCTGCCAGAAGGGGAAGGATTCCGAATTTCGGGGGCGATGAAATGGGGTACCATTTCGCGCCGAAAAGAAAATCCAGGAAAGAATGACTGCGAAAAAGAGAAAAGCCTTCCTTGACCAGAAAAATAAAGATCAGGATGACGAAAACAATCGAGATGATTCCGGCCATGAAAATGGCCTTCTCAATAAAAAATTCGAAAATTCTGGCCCCTGAGGACCGGACAGCTTTCACGTAGATGCGGGTCTCTTATTTTTTATTGGGTACGAAATCCAGGGTGCTGACGATTTCCTGGCCTTCCGGGCTGAGGACGAAATCCACGAAGGATTTGAGGTCGCCTTCAGGAGCGCCGTGGGTCAGGAAGAAAAGCGGGCGCGCAATAGCGTATTCATTACTTTGAACGGATTCTACTGTGGGCGTGATGAAAGGCCCTGCGGCGGTTTTTCCGACGGTCAGAACCTTGATTTCCTCGCTGACATAACCCAGACCCACATAGCCGATGCCGTTTTCACTGCCCTGGACTTCCTGAACAATGGCCTGGCTTGAAGGCATCATAAGCGCGGAAGCGGCGAATTCTTCGGGGCCTTTGGCATTGCCGCGGCGCACGATATGTTCAAGAAAGAAGAGGTGCGTGCCGGAGTTTCTTTCGCGCGAAAGCACCAGGATGGAAGCGTCTTTGCCGCCAACATCCTTCCAGTTGGTGATTTTGCCTGAAAAAATGTCTGCAAGCTGGTCGGTGGTCAACTGGGTGATGGGATTGGCAGGGTGTACGATGACCGCGATGCCGTCATAGGCAACCTGAGTTTCCGCGAGGGGACGTCCGGCTTTTTCCGCTTTAGCTTTTTCTTCAGGCGTGATGTCGCGTGAAGACTGGGCAATATCACAGGTTCCGGAAAGAATGGCCGCAATGCCTGTGCCGGACCCGCCGCCAGTGACCGCGATACTGACTTCAGGATGCTGATGCATAAACTCTTCGGCCCAGGACTGGCCAAGATTGACCATGGTGTCTGAACCTTTAATTTGAATGGTTTTGGATTCCGCGCGCAGGGAAGCAGGCTGGAAAACAAGGGTAAGAAGGCTTAAGGCGATAAGGCTGGAACGGACATAAGAACGGTTCATAGATTCCTCCAATAGGTTGAGGAGAATCTAGCCGTTCAGAGTCAAGTCCGGGTCAAGGCAATGTAAAGTTTGTGTAAAGTAAGTGTCCTGTAAGGGGGCTGAGTTATCCGAAGCGCCCTGTAATGTAATCCTCGGTCTCTTTCTTGTCAGGAACCGTGAAAATCTTCTTGGTCTCTCCGTATTCCACCAGGTTTCCCATATAGAAGTAACCGGTGTAATCGCTGACCCGGGCGGCCTGCTGCATGTTGTGGGTCACAATGACAATGGTGTAATTGGACTTAAGCTGGTGGATCAGTTCCTCGATTTTACCCGTTGAAATCGGGTCCAGGGCAGAGGCAGGTTCATCCATTAAAAGAACGTCCGGGCTGACGGCAAGGGCGCGCGCAATGCAAAGGCGCTGCTGCTGGCCGCCGGAAAGCCCAAGCGCGGAATTTTGCAGCCGGTCTTTAACCTCGTCCCAGAGGGCGGCTTTTTTCAAGCTGTCTTCCACAATCTCTTCCAGCTGAAAGCGCTGCTGGATCCCATGCAGGCGGGGGCCGTAAGCCACGTTATCAAAAATCGTTTTAGGAAAGGGGTTTGATTTCTGGAAGACCATGCCCACGATTCTGCGCAGGGCCACAATATTGATGCCCGGTTCGTAAATATTGACGTCGTCAATCATGACCCTGCCTTCAATGCGGATATCGGCAATAGTGTCATTCATGCGGTTGAGCGTGCGCAGAAAAGTGGATTTGCCGCAGCCTGATGGGCCAATCAGCGCGGTGACCGCTTTTTCACGGATCTGCATGCTGACGTTTTTAAGCGCCTGGTTTGGACCGTAAAAAACATTCAGGTCTTCCGCCTGGATTTTATGCTTAAAAATTTCCTGGAGCGGGGTGCCCAGGGTTTTTAAACCCGTTTTTTTATTTTCTTCCATGACTTTTTCCTTGATCACAGTTTCCTCCCGTTTTCACGAGAATTTTTGGGGCGGCAGTTTCCATTTCAGGAGACCTGCCCGAGTTTTTTTCTGAAAAAATATCTCAAAATAACGGCCGAAAGATTAAAAAGAAAAGTCAGGACAATCAGGACAAGCGTTGTGCCGTACTGGAGCGGCAGCGTTTTTTCTGCGTCTACCGACTGGGTGGCCATGATAAAAATATGATAAGAGAGTTCCATAAACTGGCTGGCCGGGTTAATCATAGGCACAGCGCCGAAAAGCTTGACCACAGGAAGGTGCGGCAGAAAGTAGGCGCAGCCCGTGAAAAGAATAGGCGCGGTTTCGCCCGCCCCGCGGCTGACCGCCAGAATCGCCCCTGTTAAAATTCCGCCCCTTGCCTGCGGCAGGACCACGTGACGGATGGTTTCCCATTTGGTCGCGCCCAGCGCCAGCGAACCTGCCCGGTGGCTCGCCGGAACGGCCAGCAGTGCTTCTTCCGTGGAAACAATGATGACCGGAAGCACCAGCACCGAGAGCGTGGCCGCAGCCCAGAGCATACAGGGCTGGCCGAAAAGAAGCCCGGTCCGCATGACGGTGTCCAGGCCTCTGCCGATGAAAAGAATAAAAAAACCCACACCGAAAAGCCCGAAGACAATGGATGGAACGCCGGCCAGGTTGTTGACCGCGGCGCGGATAATGCGCACGGCAGGCCCGCTTCCAGCGTATTCCACAAGGTAAATAGCGGAAGCAATGCCCAGGGGAAGGGCCATCAGGATCATTAGAAAGGTCACGGCCAGGGTTCCGAAAATGCAGGGCCAGATACCGCCTTCGGTCATGCCGTTTTTGGGCGCGGCAGTCAGAAACTCCCAGGTCACGACATGAGAGCCTTTCATGATAATGGCGGTCATAATATAGACAAGAACGCAGATGGGAACAGCCGCGAAAAAGCGGCTCAGAAAATCCAGAGCAATGTCCGTGAACTGGAACTTCCGGTCTGTCAGGCTGTTCTGGCGCAAGGCCGCGGAGGTCAGGGAGGATGTGCTCATGCGCCCATCCTGAGTTTTTTCCGGGTCTTGTTCAGGAAATATTCCGCCGCAATATTAAGAATGAAAGTGAAAGTGAAAAGAACCGCGCCGACTACAAAGAGCGCGTAATAATGTTCTTCGCCCTGCGCGACTTCGCCCAGCTCCGCGGCCAGCGTGGCCGTCATAGTGCGGACGCTTGAAAAAATATTCAGCGTGGTGATGGAGGCGTTGCCTGTGGCCATCAGGACAATCATGGTTTCACCAAGCGCGCGTCCAAACCCCAGGATCACGGCCGCGCT
>CAZIQJ010000121.1:6697-7287 GCA_964541285.1 uncultured bacterium
GAGCATAGGAGGCGTCCTTGAGTTCTTTAGGGACCGCGCGCAAAGCGTCTTCTGAAAGCGTGATAATCATGGGCATGGTCGCGATAGCGATGCCGATGGCGCCCACAAAAGCATTCAGCCGGAATTTGGTATGAAAGAGGTCTTGAATAAAAGACGCGATCAGCGCCAGCATCAGAAACCCCAGCACCACGGAAGGAATTCCTGCCAGCAGTTCGATTACGGGCTTCAGCACTTCACGCACTTTCGGTGAAGCGATTTCTGAAAGGTAAATGGCGCAGCCCACACCGAAGAGCGTGGCGATGATAATGGCCGGAAAAGAAACCAGAAAACTTCCGCAAATCAGGGGGATAAGAGAATATTTAGGCTCAACATCTGAAACCGGCTGCCAGTTCATGTTGTAAACGTGCTTTTCATCCCACGCGTCATAAACCATTTTGCCCACCAGTTCCGTGGGGGAGGCGGTTTGAAAAAAGAAAACTGCTTCCTTGAAAAGAAAAACAAAAATCAGCGCTATGATGACGGTCGAAGAAAGCCCGGCCAGAAAAAGAAGTTTTTCAATGATCCGTTCGCCCAGATGCCGGGTTTTGGAA
>CAZIQJ010000122.1:0-3482 GCA_964541285.1 uncultured bacterium
GGTGTGGAAAACGTGGCGCAGATCATTACGTTTGGAACCATGGCGGCCAAGGCCGTGATCCGCGACGTGGGCCGCGTCATGGGCTTTTCTTACCCGGACGTGGACAAGCTGGCCAAACTGATTCCCATGGAACTGAACATCACGCTTGAAGAAGCCATGAACAAGGAACCCAAGCTCAAGGAGCTTGCGGCCGCGGACAGCCGCATTGCCCAGCTGCTGGAGACTTCCAAAGCGCTGGAAGGCCTGGCGCGCCATGCTTCCACGCACGCGGCCGGTGTGGTGATTTCTGACGCGCCGCTGACCGAGTATGTCGCGCTGTTCAAAGCCAATGAGCAGACTTCCACGCAGTACACCATGAAAGACCTGGAAAAAATCGGCCTGCTGAAAATGGATTTCCTGGGCCTTAAAACGCTTACGATGCTTGTGAACACTGTTCGCATCATCCGCGAAATCCACAACGTGCAAATTGATATCGATGCGCTGCCGTTCGACGATGCCGCGGCCTACGACATGCTGGGCAGGGCAGAAGCGGCCGGCGTGTTCCAGCTTGAATCTTCAGGCATGCGCGATCTTCTGAAAAAAATGCGGCCCAAAGTTTTTGATCACCTTGTCGCGCTTCTCGCGTTGTATCGACCGGGCCCGCTGGGTTCCGGCATGGTGGATGATTTCATCCAGCGCATGCACAAGCCTTCGGTCATTAAATATGACCATCCCGCGCTGGAGCCGGTGCTGAAAGAAACTTACGGCGTCATTCTTTATCAGGAGCAGGTCATGCAGATTGTCAGCGTGCTGGCCGGTTTCACGCTGGCTCAAGCCGACTCGCTGCGCCGCGCCATTGGTAAAAAGATTCCGGAAATCATGGAGAAGGAAAAAAAGAATTTCATCGACGGCGCCATGAAGCACAAGCAGGTGCCGGAAAAGACCGCGGAAAAAATCTGGAACCTGATCGACTATTTCTCCGGTTACGGGTTTAACAAGTCGCATTCGACCGCCTACGCGCTGATTTCGTATCACACAGCCTACATTAAGGCCCATTACCCGCTGGAGTTCATGGCCGCGCTGCTGACTTCAGAAATGGGCAACACCGACAAGGTGGTCCGTTATATTGAAGAGTGCCGCAAGATGGGGATTTCCGTGCTCGCGCCCGACGTCAATGAAAGCTCGGCCGAGTTCACATGCGTGGGCGGGAAGATCCGCTTTGGCCTGACGGCCGTGAAGAATGTGGGTTCCACGGCCATTGAGTCGATTATCGCGGCGCGTGAAAAAGCCGGGCCTTTTAAATCCTTTTATGATTTTACAGAGCGCGTGGACCTGCGCGTCTGCAACCGCAAGGTGCTGGAAAGTCTGATCAAGTCCGGCTGCATGGACAGTTTTGGCCTGCGCCGCGCCCAGCTTATGGCCATGATTGACCGCGCGCTTGAAATGGGCAGCACGCTGCAGAAAGACCGCACCGTGGGCCAGTTCTCGTTTTTCTCGGATGAAGGAGCGGCCGGCGCGTTTCAGTCCGGCCCGGACGTGCCGGACATTCCGGAATGGCCGGAAAGCCAGAGATTGGCCTATGAGCGCGAACTTATCGGGTTTTACGTCAGCTCGCATCCGCTTTCAAGCCATGTCACGACTTTGCGCAATTACGCCAGCGCGCACACGGACACGCTGGGCGAGTTCAAGGAACAGGCCGAGGTTTCGATCGGCGGCATTGTGGACGCCCTGCGTGAGATCCTGACCAAGAAGGGCGACAAGATGGCTTTTGTCACGCTCCAGGATCTTCGCGGCACTTGCGAGATCGTGGTGTTCCCTGAAGCCTACAAGGCGGCGGGGGAGCTAATGCAGAAAGACAAACTTATTTTTGTGCGCGGCAAGATCAGCGCGCGCGAAGACATTCCCAAGATTCTGGCTGATGAAATCATTCCGATTGAAGAAGTTCGGGCCAAATACACCCGTTCCATTTGCATTGACCTCAAGACCGCGGGGCTGCAGGAAGCGCTCTTAAATGATATCAAGGGCGTTCTGGCCAACTATAAGGGCAATACCCCTTCCCACCTCAGCTTCAAGGACCACCAGGGCAAGGCCGCTCTTATTTATCTGGGGGACAGCCTGAAGGTCCGCGCCTCGGACGAGCTGTTCGAGGCCCTGGAGAAGCTTCTGGGCGAAGATTGCGTTAAGATACGGTAGTTAAAGAAGTTAGGAAGCTTCCTGGATCCTCCGGGCGACCCGGAAGAGTAAATTCACATGCCGGGTTTTGAACTGCAAAACCGCATGCTCATTTAAGTTACAGCGAAAGTTTTCTTGACAACTTTCCCGTCTTTTGGTATTTTTTTCGCATCTTCAGTCATCATAAGCATTTATCCATTTTACGCTGACCCGGAGGTGGGAACGTGACAAAAAAAGATATCGTGATCAAAGTTTCGAACGAAACGAATCTCACGCAGATCGATGTCAAAAAAATTGTCCAGCGCACGCTCGATGTTGTAGTCGAGAGCCTTGAGCGCGGCGAAACCGTCGAGTTGAGAAACTTCGGCGTTTTTAAAGTGAAAAGCCGCCGCGGGCGTTTGGGCCGCAATCCCCGCACCGGCCAGGAAGTTTCCGTTCCCGAAAAACGCGTTGTCATTTTCAAGCCCGGCTTAATTCTTAAACATAAAGTGAAATAGTCCCAGGTAACATTTTTTTCAAGGAGCTGGCAAGACAATGGCGGAAAAAGGCAAAGTAAAGTGGTTCTCGAACGTTAAGGGGTTTGGTTTTCTTGAGAAAGAAGGGTACGGCAAGGATATTTTCGTGCACTACGCTTCGATCCAGGGTGAAGGCTACAAAAAGCTTACCGAAGGGGAAGAAGTGACCTTTGACATCGTTGAAGGTGAAAAAGGCCCCCAGGCCGCCAATGTGGTGCGCCAGAAGAAGCCCAAGGAAGGCGAAGAAAAGAAGTAGTCCTGAAGTTTTTTAGGAAATTCATACAAAGGGGGCTTTAAAAAGCCCCCTTTTTTATTTTAAGGCACGGATTATAATCCCCTTATGACTCGCCAGTCTGAAACAAGCCAGCGGAAGCTCCGCCGTTTTTTCACCGATACCCCCCTGAAGCAGGTCCCTCAGGGAGGAACCGTCCGCCTTTCAAAGGAAGAGACCTCCCATTTGCAGAAGATCCTGCGCCTGGGGCCGGGTGACTCCTGCCTTGTGACCGACGGGCTGGGTAGCGAGGCCAGGGCCATTGTGGCTTCTTTCGCGGACGGGCAGGCGGTTTTGCGCCTTGAGCAGGTGACCCAGACCCCGGCCAGAAAAAGGCCGGTCATTAAACTTTTTCCGGCCTATATCCAGCGCGGCAAAATGGATGACATGGTGGAGAAGGCCCAGGAGCTTGAAGCGGAAGCGCTGGTGCCGGTTGAAACGGAATGGACCATTGTGAAGATGAACGCCGCGGAAGCTGAAAAGGTCACGGGCCGCTGGCGCCGGCTGGTGTGCGAGGCGGCCAAGCAGTCCGGAGCGCTCCGGCT
>CAZIQJ010000122.1:3492-7270 GCA_964541285.1 uncultured bacterium
TACGGCTGATGCAGATTGAAAAGCCGGTGAAATACAAGGACGCGCTGAAGCAGACGGAGACAGGCGAGACCGCGGTGATGTTTCATCCCGGTGAAGGCAGCGTGGAGTTTGCGGACTGGGTCAAGACCCTGACAGCATCTTCAAAGTTAAAATTATTTTTCGGACCCGAAGGCGGGTTCACGGACCAGGAAGCCGCGGACTTCAAAGGCGTGAAAGTCCGGCTGACGGAAAGTCTTTTAAAAGCGGACACGGCCGTGCTGGGCGTGCTTTCTGCGCTGAGGTTTTTATTTCCATGATCACAGCTGAGGTCAAATCAAAAGTCCGGTTCATCACGCTGGGCTGCAAGGTCAATCAATATGAAACCCAGGGGATGCGTGAAATCCTGGGCCGCCACGGAGTCACGCCCGCGGAAAAGGAAGCTTCCGCACAGGATGTTAATTTTGTGGTCATTAACACCTGCACAGTAACCGCGGACGCGGACAAGGAAAACCGTTACTGGATCCGCCGCGCGCGGCGCGAGCATCCATCGGCCCGCATTGTGGTCACAGGCTGCTGGGTTGAGAGAAACCGCAAGGACATTGAAGCCATCCCGGAAGTGGACCTGATTTTATCCAATCATGAAAAGGCGCGCGTCGCGGACTTTTTAATTGAAGGCTGCGCCACGGAAACGGTTCAGGCCCAGGCCGGACTCAGCCCCCGCCAGCAGTACACGCCGCTTGCGATTTCGCACACAGACGGCGGCGGCAGGGCATTTGTGAAAATCCAGGACGGCTGCAACCACGCCTGCAGTTTCTGCAAGGTGGTCATGGTGCGCGGCCGTTCGCGCAGCCGTCAGCTCCAGGATACGGTTGATGAAGTCAAAAGGCTGGCGGATTCCGGTTACCGCGAAATTGTTTTTGCCGGCATTCAGCTGGGCGCTTACGGGCTGGACTTCCAAAAGACCGGAGCCTTGATTGAAATGCTTGAAGCCTGCGCGCAGATTGACGGCATTGAACGCCTGCGCCTGAGTTCGATTGAGCCGACTGATGTCAGGCCGGAACTGATCCGCGCGCTGCGTGATATTCCCGAATGCTGCCACCAGCTGCATATTCCGCTCCAGAGCGGGGACAACGAAGTTTTGAAAAACATGAACCGCCGCTACACGCGCGAGTTTTACCGCGACCTTTGCGCGGAGTTGAAGGCCGCCATGCCGGATTTCGCGCTGACGCTTGATGTCATGGCCGGTTTTGCCGGAGAAACGGACGAACAGTTTGAAAATACGGTCCGGCTTCTTGAAGACATCAGGCCCTTGAAATGCCATGTGTTTCCTTACAGCCGCCGAGAAGGCACGCGCGCGGCCCAGCTGGCGGACCTGCCCGCGGACGTGGTGCGCGCCCGTGTGCAGCGCTTGATGGAGCGGGGAGAAGCGCTTGGCCGGGAGTTCCGTCTTCCTTATGTAGGGCAGAAAGTCACGGTCCTTGCCGAAAGTATTAAGAAGGAATCCGGGCTTGTGCACGGCATGACCTCAAATTATCTTAAAGTCTGTTTTCCGGGTCATGAAAACCAGATCGGCCGCCTGGCGCCGGTCGAGCTTTTAACCCTGCAGGGCGATTTGTTTTTAGGCGCCCTTTAAGGAGGCAATATGGACTGGTTTTTCAGCCTGATCGATAAAATTATTGAAGCGCGCATCTGGCACGTACTGTTCAGTCATTTTCATGTCGTGGACTGGTTCACGGCCGCACTGCTGATTATTGGCGTCATCTACGGGCTGAAGCAGGGGTTTCTGCGCATGGTTTTTCTGACGCTGGAAACGGTGCTGGTGGTCTGGCTGGTGTTCAGCTTCGAGAAAAAATTCTCCGGACTGCTTCAGACCAATCTTTCATTTATCAAGGCCGCGACCGCGCGCCCGGTTTCATTCATGGCGCTCGGTATCACGTTCTGGATGCTGGTCATGTATCTGGACGGCAGGGCCAAAACGCTTTTTCACACCAAGCTGACAGGCCCCATCAAGTATGTTGGCGGGTTTATCATGGGCGGCGTTTTCATGCTTTTGATCTGGAGCATGATCGCTCAGGTTCTTATGCTTCTTCCGTTTCAGAAAATTCACAGGCCGTTCAACGAAGGCGGCTCCAGAACCGGAGCGCAGGTTTATTCGATCGCGCCCACGGTTTACAAGGCCATCAGCAAACCAGCTTCGCTGTTTGAGGCAAAGAAAAAATAAATGCGATACGATCAGGCGATTATTGACCAGGTCCAGTCCGCTCACGAAATTTCGGAGCTGATCGGCCAGTACGTCAAACTGAAACGCTCGGGCCGCAACCTCAAGGGCCTTTGCCCGTTTCACGGAGAAAAAACTCCGTCCTTCATGGTCAACACCGAGAAGCAGATTTTTCACTGCTTCGGCTGCAGCGTGGGCGGCGATGTTTTTGGTTTCGTCATGCGCCACGAAAACATCAGTTTTCCCGAGGCCGTGCGCATGCTGGCGGAGCGCGCGGGCATCACGCTTCCGCAGATTTCTTCCAAAAAAGATGAAGGCGCCAGCGAAAAGGAACAGCTGTACGAGATTTACCGCATTGCAGCGGACTTTTACCACGAGCGCTTCAAACATCCGGTGCTGGGCAAGGAAGCGCGCGCGTATTTTGAAAAACGCGGCTATGACATGAAAGTCGCGGAAGAGTTCAAGATCGGCCTGGCGCCTGAAGGATGGCGCGAACTTTTTGAATACCTTTCAAAGAAAGGTTACTCTGACACTATTCTTCTGCGCGCGGGTTTGATCAACCGTTCGCCCAAGGGGCATTCCTACGATTCTTTCCGCGGCCGTATTCTTTTTCCCATCTGCAACCTGCAGGGGAAAGTGGTGGCTTTTGGCGGCCGCCTGCTGAAAGGCGAGGATGGGCCGAAATACCTGAACTCTTCTGAAAATCCGGTTTTCCAGAAGCGCCGTGAACTTTTCGGGCTTCATCTGGCCCGGAAGTTTGTGGACCGCGAACATCCCCGGATCCTGGTGGTGGAAGGCTATTTTGATTTTCTGGGGCTTTATCACGCGGGCTTCAAGGCCACGGTGGCCACGCTGGGTACCGCGCTGGGCGATGATCACGTGCAGCTTCTGAAGCGTTTCGCGGAAGAAGCTATTGTAGTTTATGACGGTGACAAGGCGGGCGAGGCCGCTTCCCTGCGCGGGCTGGAGATTTTTCTAGAAGGCGGCATGAACGTCAAGATCGCCACCATGCCTCCGGGTTTTGACCCGGATGATTTTGTGAAACAGAAAGGCGTGGAAGCTTTTCAAAAGGTGCTGGATGAAGCTCAGGATTTCTTTGATTACAAACTGCAGATTCTTTTAAAACGCTACAACCGGCTGGATTCACTGGGGCTGATGAAGATCACCGGTGACTTCATGGAAACTTTTTCCAAAGTGCAGAATCCGGTCCTGACCGACCGCTACCTTCGCCGCCTCGCGGCTTCCATGGGCGTGGATGAAAATTCTCTGCGCACGGAACTTCAGAAGCTTAAAAAGAAAAACGAGGAAAAAGGCTCGGCTGCTTCTGAGCGTGAAAGAAAAAACGCCCCTGCGGTTCCTGCTGCGGCTCTGGCCTCAACGGGCAGCAGGGAGGAAGAGCTTCTTTTGTTTCTGACAGTAGAAGATCAGGCCATTCGTTCAATCGCTTTTGAACAGCTGCATGAAACGGATTTTCCGGATCCTGCGGCGCGTGAAGCTTTCCGCGTCATGCTCCAGATGTATCAGGCAGGAGAAAAAATTGAATGGCCTTCGATTATCAGCCGTTTTACAAATGAATCGTTT
>CAZIQJ010000123.1:0-7244 GCA_964541285.1 uncultured bacterium
ACTTCAGATGGTCATGGGGCTGCGCGCTCATGAGTATGAAGCTGTAGTTGACCTTCGCAACACGCTGATTCCTTTTCTGGTGCGCGCGCGCAAAAGAAGTCCGCTGTTCCGGAAATTCAGCCAGGTAAATATGCGGCAGCGGCATCTTGAAGTGCTGAAGCAGTCCGGGCTGCCCGTGTATGACGGCAATCCTTTTGATTTTTTTTCAGACACTGACCTTCAGCGCGCCTTGAACCGGCTGAAATATAAAGGAGTGCCTTCGGAAAACGGATGGATCCTGGTTTCTCCCGTGGCTGCCAGCAGCGCCAAGACATGGCCGCTGGAAAAATTCCAGGAGACCGTGAAAGAACTTTTAAGCATGTCGTCTTCCGATATTCTGATCGTGGGGGATTCAAGCTCCGTGGAGGCCGGCCGTATCATGGCCGCGGCAGGACAGGGGCGCGTGTTCAATCTTGCGGGAGAAACCTCCCTGCGTGAACTGGCGGCCCTGATATCACGGTCAAGACTTGTGCTCGCCAATGACAGCGCCGTCATGCACCTGGGTTTTGAGCTTGAAAAGCCTGTGGCCGCGGTGTTCGGTCCGACTGACCATGAAAAGTACGGCCATGCCGGGCCTTGCTTCAGGCTGGTGCGCGAGCAGGTTTCCGCGCAGGATACGAAGGCTGGAAATTATTTTGGCAATCTTGAAACTTCTAAAGTCGTTGCCGCCTGCCGCGAGCTTCTGGGACTGGAAGTTTCTCAACGCGAGACTGCCCATGGGCGGACTTAGCCTTCCCGAAGCTCCCAGGATTCTGGTCACACGCACGGACCGCATTGGCGATCTGGTGCTTTCCACGCCTGTTTTTGCCGAGCTCAGAAAAAAATTTCCCAAAGCGCATATTGCGGGCCTGACTTTCAGGGAGAACCGCGCGATCCTTGAAGGGAACCCCTTTCTGGATGAAGTTATTTTGTATGACAAGAAAGGTGATGAAAAAGCCTGGCTTGGAAATCTGGAATTCGCGCGCAGGCTTGCTGAGAAAAAATTTGATGTCGTCGTCCATCTGCACGCGACCAACCGTATGCATTTAACAGCCTGGCTTGCGAGGATCCCTGTCAGGATTGGCTGGCAGCGGAAATGCGCGTGGACACTGACGCATGCCTACCCTGACCGCAAAAGAGAAGGACGCCGCCATGAAGCGGAATATAATTTTGACCTGCTGGTGCGTCTGGGCGTCCGCTGCCCTGAAAAAATGCGGCTGTATTTTCCTGTTTCCGAAAAAAGCACGCGCGAAGCGGGAAGGCTTCTTGAAAGTTTTAATGTGCCGAAAAATCTTCCGCGCATTCTTCTGGCGCCCGGTGCCAGCTGCCCTTCAAAACGCTGGGCACCGGAACGTTTCGGCGAAACCGCGCTCCTCCTTTCGAAGATTTATAAAGCCTGCTTCATCGTGGTGGGCGGAAAAGGCGATAAGCCGCTGGCGGAGCGGCTCGTGCGTGAGCTTCCCGTTCCCATCTATGACCTGACCGGAGAAATGGACTTGTCTGTTCTTGGCGCGCTTTTGAAGAGTTCGGCGCTTTTGATTTCAAATGATTCCGGGCCTGTGCATATCGCGGCCGCAGTCGGGACGCCTGTTATTTCTGTTTTCGGGCGCCGGCAGGCCGGTCTTTCGCCCGCGCGCTGGCGGCCGCTGGGCGAGGCCTCGCGGTTTTTGTGGAAAGACGTGGGCTGTGACCCGTGTCTTGCGCACAACTGCCGCATCAATTTTCTCTGTCTGGACGTTATCTCACCTGAAGATGTGGTGCGCGAAACCGCTTTTCTGGATCAGCGCCTGAAAGCCGCGGTATGAGTCCCTTCAAACGTGTTTTGATTGTTCAGCCTTACGGCATCGGGGATCTTCTCTTTCTGACGCCGGTTTTTCGCGCGCTTCCGGACGCGCAGATTGACCTGCTGCTGGGTTCCCGAACGGAGTCCGTGGTCAAGGCCAATCCGCGTATCCGCCAGATCATCCGTATCGACAAGGATAAATTTCACAGCCAGGGGAAGTGGAAGACTTTTCTGGAAATCGCCGGTTTGACGCAGCGGCTTGGAAAAGAGAAATACGACCTGATGCTCGATTATTCCATGCGCCGGGAATATGGTTTCTGGGCGCAGTTTTTCCTGGGTATTCCTGTCCGCGCGGGCTTTGACTACAAGGGGCGGGGATTTTTTTTGAACCGCAAGGTGGAAGTCCCGGAAGGTTTTCGCGGCCGGCATGTGGTGGATTATTACTGCGATGTGGCTGAGAAGGCGGGGATCACGGTTTCTGACCGGAGCCTGGAGTTTTTTGTCACGCCCGCGGATTTGGCAAACGCGGACAATATCCTGCGAGCGAAGGGCGTGAGCGGGCGCTTTGCCGCTGTCAGCGCGGGCGGCGGAGAATCCTGGGGCCGCGACGCGCACTTCAAGCGCTGGCCCGCCCGTTATTTTGCCGAGCTGCTGGGTTCCCTGAAAAAAGAATACGGGTTTGATCACGCGGTGATTCTTGGCAGCGGCGCGGAAAAATCTCTGGCGGAAGAATTTCAGAAACATTCGTCTTTTCCCTGTGTTTCACTTTGCGGAGAAATTTCGCTGGAAACCGCGGCCGCCGTGCTTGAGCGCTCGGTTTTCTTTGCGGGCAATGACGGAGGCCTGATGCATATGGCGCACGCGCTGAAAAAGCCGCTGGCCGCGGTGTTCGGGCCTGTGGACCCCGCTGTGTACGGACCTTATCCCGCGCATCCCCGCGCCGTGGTCTGCGTCAAAAACGATCTTGAGTGCCGCCCCTGCTATCAGAAATTCCGCTATAACTCTGCCTGCGAACACAGGGACTGCCTGCAGAAACTCATGCCTTCGGACGTTTTGAAAATTCTTCAGGGAGCCGGCTTTCAGCCTGTTTAAGGCCTTGAGGCTGCGAATCCTGCCCGCTTTGTTTTTTTTATTTTTTGCATTCCCGCAATTTCTTCAGTCCGCGCCCGCTGCGACTGTTTTTGAAAAAACGGAGGAGCCGGCAAAACGCCTGTTTCCCGGAGAAGTTCTGACTTACCGTATCCATTACCTTGGAATTCCCGTAGGTGAAGGCCGGGCCGAAGTGGTGGAAAAAACCATGGTGCGCGGCCGCGAGGCCTGGCATGTTGTGGTCACGGTGAGGTCTTTTCGCGCCATTGATCTGGTTTATAAAGTCCGCGATGAGCATCATACCTGGATTGATACTGAAACCCTGGCTTCTCTTGGCTACAGCAAAAAAGTGCGAGAAGGCCGGCGCAAGCGTGATGAAAAAACAGATTATGATCTTGCGGCCCTGACCGCGTCCCGTGAAGCAAAGGGGGAGAAGAAAACTTTTTCCATTCCCGCCGGGACGCAGGACCAGCTCTCCTGCGGTTACTGGTTCAGGACCCTGTCCGTCAAACCGCAAGGTTCCGTTAATATTCCCGTGGAAGCGGGCGGCAAAAACTGGAACATGGAAGTTAAAACTTACGGCACCCGGAAAATGACTCTGGGAAAAATCGGGGAATTTGAGGCCATTGAGGCGGAACCTTTGATGCCGTTTGAAGGGATTTTTATCCGCAAGAGCAGGATCCGGGGATGGATGAGCCTTGACAAAAGGCGTATTCCTCTCAAAATGTCGGTAAAAATTCCGGTGCTGGGCGCCGTAACCGCGGAGCTGGAGAGTTATCAACCTGGACGCGAGGACTAAATGAAACGTTTTCTGATTTCTTTTTTTGCGGTTGTGACAGCGCTGGCTGTTCTGGCTTTCTGCGTTCTGCCGCTGCCTGGCAATATTCCTGTGCTGATGTATCACTTTGTCGGCACGGAGCGCATGGCCCGTGAATCCAAGAATTTTGTTTCGCGCAAGAGCTTTGAGAATCAAATGTGGTTTCTGCACACCTTTGGATACAGGGTGATTTCCCTGCCTGAGTATGAAGCCGTTCTGAAAGGGGAGCGCAAGCCGCGCGGCCGGGAGTTGGTCATTACTTTTGATGACGGCAATGTCACGTTTGAAACAGACGCTATGCCGGCCCTGGAAAAATACAAATTTCCCGTGACCATGTTCCTGGTCAGTGAAAATGTCAAAACCGGAGAGCTTGGCTCCATGCGCGAAGAAACAATCAAGAAGCTGGCGCAGAATTCCTGGCTTGATTTTCAGGGCCACACCAGGACCCATCCGCATCTTTCCCTGCTTTCGGAAGAGGAGATCCGGGCTGAGCTTGAGGGTTCCAAGGCGGATCTTGAAGCCATGCTGGGCCATAAAGTCATTTACCTCGCTTATCCCAGCGGCGATATTGATGACCGGGTTTTGAAAGAAGCTGAAAAAGCGGGTTACCACCTGGCGTTTACAACAGCCTATAAAAAACTGAAAGCCATCCCGGAAGGCCCTTATTCCATGGCCAGGGAGAAGATCAGCTTAAGTTCCGACAACCCCCTGATTTTCTGGTTCAAAACTTCGGGGTTATACCGCCTTTTCAAGCGGCACCGCCACGTGATGCTGAACCCTGCCTGATTGTTACATAACCTATTATAAATAAAAGGGTTATGGTAGTTTCATTTCATTGACAGCCCCCCTGGACAGTGATAAAATATACAAGTTTTGCAACCGTCCTTTTCTTAAAGCATTGAAAATAAAAAGGTTGTGGCAGGTTTTTTTCAGCCCTCCGGCAGTTCTTCAGGGTCATTTCGATCGAAAAATTTAAGCACAGACAGGTATTTTTGTATGCAGAATGAGAAGAAATATTTTAATGAGTTGATTGACCGGTTTAAAAAAGCCCGGATCCTGGTCCTGGGCGATTTTATTCTGGATCAATTTGTCTGGGGAAGCGTTGAAAGAATTTCTCCTGAAGCCCCTATCCCTGTGGTCAATGTCAAACGCCAGTCCTACATGCCGGGCGGCTCCCTGAATGTGGCCAAGAATATTTACGATTTGAAGGGAACGGTTTATCCCTGCGGAGTGCTTGGCCGGGATATTGAGGGCCGCATGCTGGTCAAGGCCATCCGGAGTGAAGGCATAGAGACCGGCGGCATTGTTTATGATTCTTCGCGCCCTACTTCTTTGAAAACACGCGTCATCGCGCATTCGCAGCAGGTGGTTCGTTTTGACCGCGAAGATGCCAGTGACGTTGCCCCTGATGCCATTAAAAAAATCATGAAGTTTGTGCGCCAGAGGATTCAAAGTTCAGATGTCGTAATTCTGGAAGACTATGGCAAGGGATTGATTCAGCCCGCGCTTCTCAAGGAAGTGGTCAAACTGGCCAGGCGCTTCAAAAAGCCCGTTCTGGTGGATCCTAAAGAGAAAAATTTTTCCTATTATTCCGGCGTCACGCTTGTCACGCCCAACCGCAAGGAAGCTTATGCTGCGTTTCAGACGACGACCAGCAAAAAGCCGGGTTCGCTTGAAGAGGTCGGCAAGGGGCTTTTGAAAAAATGGAAATGCGGCGCGGTGCTGGTCACGCTTGGTGAAGACGGTATGGCGCTTTTTGAAAAGAGCGGAAAGCTGACAAAAATTCCTACGGCCGCGCAGGAAGTTTATGACGTTTCCGGCGCCGGCGACACCGTAATTTCTGTTCTGGCGCTTGCTATTGCCGCGGGCGCATCGTTTCAGCAGGCGGCTTTTATTGCCAATCTCGCGGCCGGTGTTGTGGTCGGGAAGCTGGGTACGGCGACCGTTTCTCCTGAAGAGCTCAGAGAGGCGCTTGAGAAAAAGATTTCCGGAAAAAGATCAAAGTCCTCTTCAGCCAGATCTCTTGCGGGGAATGTGGCGTGAAGATTGTCGGCGTTATTCCGGCAAGGCTGGGTTCGACACGGCTTGAGGGCAAGGTTTTAAAGCTGATTGACGGCAAGCCCATGGTTCAGCGGGTCTGGGAACGCGCTTGTCAGGCAAAGAAACTCAGCCGGGTCATTGTGGCCTGCGACGACAAGCGGATCGCGGACTGCGTTGAATCCGTGGGCGGAAAAGCCATGCTGACGCGTGCGGATCATCCAAACGGAAGTTCCCGCGTGGCCGAAGTTGCTTCGCGCGAAGACGCGGATGTTTTTATCAATATTCAGGGCGATGAACCCATGATCAACCCGCAGGTTATTGATCAGCTGGCGGAATGTTTTGCGGACGCGTCGATTCAGGTTGCGACTCTCGCTGTGCGCAAAAAAGATCAGGAAGATTACCAGAGCCCGAACGTGGTCAAGGTGGTCTGCGACTCAAAAGGGGACGCGCTTTATTTTTCGCGTTCGCCTTTGCCGTATTACCGTGAAATGCCTCAGGCATTTTCTTTTTTGAAACATCTTGGAATTTACGGTTACCGGAAGGATTTTCTCCTTCAGTTCGTGACCTGGAAGACTTCGGCGCTTGAAGACGCTGAAAAACTGGAACAGCTCAGGATTCTGGAAAAAGGCTTTCGCATACGGGTGCTTGAAACCGCGTATGACTCCCTGAGCGTGGACACAGCTGAAGACCTGGCGGCTGTCGAGGCGAAGATAAAAAGCCTCGCCTGAGGGTGGAAAAAGACTTAAAATGAGTTCTGTTTTTAACGCAGGCTCATCTTGAGAAACGGGCGGCAGGGACTTCGGGGTTCTTTGTTCCGTCTGAATGACAACAAAGGCAAATGAGAGAGACTTAAAAATGCCCAAACATATTTTTATTACCGGCGGCGTGGTTTCCTCCCTGGGGAAGGGAATTGCTTCCGCTTCTATCGGACGCATTCTTGAAGCCAAGGGTCTCAAGGTCGCCATCCAGAAACTTGACCCCTATATCAACGTGGACCCCGGAACCATGAACCCCTACCAGCACGGCGAGGTCTACGTGACCGAAGACGGCGCTGAAACCGACCTTGACCTCGGCCATTACGAACGCTTTACCAGCCTCGCGGCAGGAAAAGTCAACAGCGTTACTACGGGCCAGATTTATCATGAAATTATTACCAAAGAACGCCGCGGTGAATTCCTTGGCGCCACCGTGCAGGTGGTTCCGCATGTGACGGACGCCATCAAATCGCGCATCCGCGAAGTCTATAAGGGCAAGCGTTATGACGTGATTATCACGGAAATCGGCGGTACGGTTGGTGACATTGAATCCCTTCCGTTTCTTGAAGCCGTGCGCCAGTTCCGCCATGAAGTCGGCCGTGAAAACGCGATTTTCGTTCATCTGACTCTTGTCCCGTTCATCAAGGCTGCCGGCGAGCTGAAAACAAAGCCCACTCAGCACAGCGTGAACACGCTGCGTGAAATTGGTATCCAGCCGGACATCCAGCTTTGCCGCACCGAG
>CAZIQJ010000124.1:0-7216 GCA_964541285.1 uncultured bacterium
GAGCTGAAAAACCGTCCGGCCCAGAGTGAACAACTGGAAGCGGAACAGGAGAAAATCTCCAAGCTCATGGCAGACCCGGGTTTTTACCCGAGGCCGGCCGCTGAACGTGCCAAAGCCACGGCAGATTCCGCCGCGGTGACCCAGCAGCTTCAGGATTTTTACAAGCGCTGGGAACATCTGGATCAGCTTTTGCGCGGGGTTTGAGCCGCGTAAAACCTGTATTTCAAAAGCCCTGCATGTGATGTAAAATAAATGCCGTGAAAGCTAAACCCAAGACGCATCTCCGGCTGACACCGCGCATCTGGGCCAATGTTTTGCGCACACGGCCATGGATCGTGGCGCGCATTATTCTGATCTGGCTCCTTCTTTCTCCCTGGTTTCTTCTTGTGATTATTCTCAGCGCTTTCAAGGCCGGCCGCTGGAGCCGTCTTGAAACCTGCCGTGCTTTCATGAAAAAGCATGAGCTGGCTTTTCTGGACATTGACCCGTCATCCATACGCCTGGAATCCCTTTCCGGCGGAATCAGCAACTCCAATCATTTCTGGCACTGCAAAACCCGGAGCGGCAGGCCCGTGACTTTTTTTGTGAAAGTTTTTGTTTCTGTCGGCACTTTCTGGGCGCGTAACCTTTCGCTTGTCAGCCCTTTCCCTGAAATTTATGGCATCAGCACGACTGAGCGTTTCGCGGTGGACATTGCCAGCCGCGTGCTGCTGGCTGAGCGCGGCGTCGCGGTGCCGCGCTTGATGGCCTTTGACGCAGTCCAGCAGGTCATGGTCACGGAATACGTCCAGGGAGAAAACGTGGACAAGATTTTGACGCAGATTGACGCTCAGGAAAAAATTACGGAAGAAAACCGCTGCATGATTGAGCAGTGCGGCAGCGGGCTTGGGAAAATCCATGTGGCCGGGTATTCGCTGATTGACACCCAGCCCATTAACTGCATGTGGTCGGCTTCAGAACGACGCGTTTATTTTACGGACCTGGAGTTTTGCACGCAAAGCGACAAGCGGCTGTGGGACGTGGCGTTTTTTCTGTGCTTTCTTGTGATCCGCCTGCACGGCCCTCTGAAAAACGAAGCGCGCGCCATTTTCCTGAAAAGTTATGAAAAGGAATCCGGGCTGGCGCTGGGGGAGCTGAATGAAGCCCATGAGCGGCTGAAAGAATTTCTCCCGATTCTTCAAACTATTCTGGACATCCGCCAGTTCAAGCCCGAAGACCTTTTCGCGGAGCTTGTCAGCGCTCCGGCCTGAGGGAGATTCCATGGTTGAAGAAGATTACGCTTTCTCGTGCCCCCATTGCGGAGTTGACCTGAGTGTGCGCCTGGAGCCGGGCGCGGGCCGCAGGCAGGAGCTGATCCAGGACTGCGAAGTCTGCTGCAGGCCCATCCGCATTTTCGCGGAGTTCAAAGGGGAGGAACTGATCAGTTTCTCCGCGGAACCGGACGAATGACCCCCGAAACAGGGGCGTTTGCGGCCCCGGGCCGGGTATGGTAAGCTAGCGCCCATGGTTTCCCGTCTTGTTCATTATTTCACCCGCGATATCTGGCGCGTTCCGGCACGCAGGATCGAAAAAGGCCCGCGCGGTTTTTCTTTCCGCGCGCTCAGGATCTTTATTCTTTCCCTGCGGGAATTTGCCAGCGACCAGTGCTCTCTCTGGGCTTCCGCCCTGACCTTTTATTCCCTTCTTTCGATTGTGCCTGTCTTTGCCATGGCTTTTGGCGTGGCCAAGGGCTTTGGCCTGGACAAGACCCTCCGCGAAAAGCTGCTGGAAAATGTGCAGGGCCAGCAGGAAGTCATGACCCGGATCGTGGATTTTTCAGAAAATTTTCTTCAGAACACCAAGGGCGGCATCATCGCGGGCGTCGGTCTCGCGCTCTTGTTCTGGACCATCATCCAGGTGCTGAGCAATATTGAGAACGCTTTCAACCATATCTGGGGCATCAAGAAGCCCAGAACGCTGGGGAAAAAATTCACGGACTATCTGGCTTTCATGCTGATTGTGCCCGTGTTCTTTGTTGTTTCCAGCAGCGCCACGGTTTTTGTGGTCAGCCAGATGGACATGATCACGCACAAGATCGCCATTCCGGGTTTTATGGGCGGGCTGATTCTCAGCGGAGTCAAAGTCCTTCCATATCTGGTTTTCTCAAGCCTGCTGACCTACATTTATATGTTTTTGCCCAACGGCCGCGTGCGTTTCCGCTCCGCGCTCCTGGGCGGTCTGGTCGCGGGCCTTGTGCATCAGGCCGTACAGTGGACCTACATTCATTTCCAGGTCGGCGTGTCGAACGCGGGCGCGATTTACGGAACTTTCGCGGCCCTGCCGCTTTTCCTGGTCTGGCTGCAGACCAGCTGGCTGATCGTGCTGTACGGCGCGGAGCTGGCTTTTGCCTGCCAGAATGAGGACAATTTTGAGTTTGAACCGGACTGCCTGAACGCCAGTGAGGAGTTCAAAAAACTGATGGCCCTGCGCATCATGCAGCTGTGCGTCAGCCGTTTTTCAGCCGGCCTTCAGCCGGTTTCCGCGGATGAAATCGCGGACCAGCTGGAAATGCCCATCCGGCTGACCAGGCTGCTGCTTGACCGGCTGACCAGGGCAGGGCTTTTAAGCATGGCGCCCGGCAAGGACGACCGCGAACGTTTTTATCAGCCCGGCCGGGATGTTTCCTGCATGACCGTTCAGTTTGTGGTCGAAAAGCTTGAAAAGTCCGGAAGCGCGGACATTCCCGTGGCCCAGGGGCCTGAGATGGAAAAGCTGCGCGAGTCTCTGGAGATTTTCAACCGCGTTCTTCAGGGTCTTCCTGAAAACGTCCTTTTGAAAGACCTTGGCACCAAAGTCATTCCCGAATCCCGTTTCCGCGGCTGATGATCCTCGCGTTTCACAAACCTTACGGAATTCTTTCCCAGTTTACCCAGCAGGAGCCTGAACACCGCACGCTCGCGGAGTTTGGTTTTCCCAAAAATGTTTATCCTATTGGCCGGCTGGACTGGGACAGCGAAGGCCTTCTTCTTTTAAGTGATGAGAAGCACTGGAACGACATTCTTTTAAACCCCCGCCATGAGCATGAGCGCACTTACCATGCCCAGGTTGAGGGCATTGCCACGGAAGAGGCCATGGAAAAGCTGCGTCAGGGGGTGCCGGTTCAGGATTATGTTACCAAGCCCTGCCGCGCGAAGCTGCTGGCAGACCCTAAATACCCGGAGCGTAACCCGCCTATCCGGTTCCGGCTTTCAGTGCCGGACAGCTGGATTGAGCTGAAGATCCGGGAGGGCAAAAACCGCCAGGTGCGGCGTATGACCGCGGCTGTGGGGTTCCCGACCCTCCGGCTGATCCGGGTGGCTATAGGGGAACTGGAGCTTGGAAAGCTGCCTCTGGGTAAGTGGCAGGAACTCAGTCCTAAACAGCAAAAACTGCTTAAAATGAGCGGAAGCTGATAATTCTTAATAATTTATAGCCAGGCCAGGGGATAAAAATAGAGGTTGACAGGGGGAGAAGCAGAGTCCATTATAGACCCCGGTTATCCGCAATATGAAAATCTACGAATGCGCTGTTTCCTTCTAGAATTTTTATTCATGCTGTTATCCCTATAAGTTTTTTTATAGTTTTTAGCGCTTTAGCCGTTTTTAGCTTAAAGTGCGATTTTTTGTGAAAGGAGGAAAAATACAATGGAAAAAGGTACTGTGAAGTGGTTTGACAATGCCAAGGGTTATGGTTTCGTTTCCCGTGAAAATGGTGGTAAGGATGTCTTCGTGCATCATTCCGCGATCGAGGGAACTGGCTATAAGTCTCTTGAAGAGGGTCAGAGAGTCCAGTTTGAAGTGACTCAGGGCCCCAAGGGCGACCAGGCGACTAACGTCGTTAAGCTCTAAACTGAATAGCGGGGCCTCAGAGCCGCAAGGTTCTAAGCAACCCCGCTATTTTTTTGTCCAAAATAACCTGAGGAAGATCCTTTCATGACAAACCCTTCTCCCGAATCCATGGAAAAAGGCGTGCAGCCGCTGGATGAAATCATGACCCGGCTGGGCATTGCCAACTCCGCTTTGGTCAAGGCTTCGACCGAACAGCTGACCCACAAGGTCGTGGCCAAGGGCCGCAAAGGCCGGAAGCTTACGATCAATCTCCAGATGAAGATTTTCAACGCCATCAACGCTCTGGACCCGGAAAAGCAGTTCACCCTGAAGCAGCTTTTCAATTACTGATGAAAAAGCGCGTGCTGCTTGCTGTATTTTTTTGCGCGGCCGGGGCCATGCATTTTGTCCGGCCCGGGCTTTACCTTAAAATCATGCCGCCTTTTATCCCGTTTCCGCTGGCCATGATTTATATCAGCGGATTTTTTGAAATCCTGCTGGGCGCCCTGGTGCTTCCGGCGAAAACCCGCAGGCTGGCGGGCTGGGGCCTGATCGCGCTTTTGACCGCGGTTTTTCCCGCCAATATTTACGCGGCGTTTCATCCGGAAATCATGCCGTCGATGCCTGTCTGGATTTTTTGGGCGCGCCTGCCGTTTCAGGCGGTGTTCATGGTCTGGGTGTGGCGCGCCTGCATGCGCTGATTCTGTTTTGACTCATCTCCGGCAATCCGTCATAATACCGTCCGATGATTCCTTCTGAAGCCGGAAAAAAGACCTGCGTTGTCAGAAAAAGCCTGCAGGCATTCCTTCTTCTTTTTTTCTCGCTTTGCTTTTCTCTTCTGGCCGCTGAAACGGTTTTCCGCATTTTTTTCAAAGACGCGGCGCCTTCAGCCGGGCCTTCCAGGATCCTGGTCCACGAAGCCAGTGACAATCTGAAGCTTCTTTACCAGCCTTCACCCGGAGCGGCCAGCCAGGCCTACGGGGTTTTCAATCAGATCAACAGCGCAGGGTTTCGCGGCCCTGAAACCAGCCTGTCCAAACCCGCAGGCATGAAACGCGTTATTTTTCTGGGCGATTCGGTTGTCTACGGCTACGGCCTTGAGAACACCGCGGCCATTCCTCCCCAGCTTGAACAGGCTTTTAAAAAATCAGGGCGGGGGGAAGTTGAAGTTCTTAACTTCGGCGTTTCCGGTTATGAAACAGAACAGGCCGTGGAGTTTTTCAAGGAAAAGGGCCTGGCTTTTCAGCCGGATATGGTCATTGCGGGCTACACGCTGAATGACAGTATTTACGCTTCCATGGAACTGGATTTTTTTCATGACCAGGCGGACCGCAAGGTCAAGGTGGAACGTCCTGAGCCGCGGCAGAAAATCATGGCATTTCTCTTCCGTCATTCCAGACTCATGAAGTATCTGGACCTGAAGCTGGACCTTCAGCGCCGCTTCCGTTTTTTCCGTTCCTGGCGCGAGCAGGGAATCTGGCATTATCTGGAAGACCGGAACAAAAGAACGCAGGACCCTCTGGACTCGCCGTATCAGCAGGTCAGGGCCGCGGTTGAGGCCGAGGCCGTGCGGCGGGGGACTTCTCCGGAAGCGCTGAAAAAAATGCTGGGGTTTACGGGCATAGGGAACGATATATTTTACAGTTCCCACTGGAATGTTTCGCGCGCCGCCCTGGAGGAACTGGCCCGGCTTTCAAGCCTGCACGGTTTCCGGCTGGCGGCCGTTATTTTTCCTTATCATGTGGAAATGGAGCATTACGCGCTTGGCCCCATGCACGGCTTTCTGAAAAGCCAGTTTGAAAGCATGGGCTACCGCGTGCTGGACCTTCAGCCGTGGGCGGAAGAAATGGAAAAAAACAAAAAAGAAGTGTTCTCGGACCCGATTCATTTGAACGCTGAAGGCGCCCGTCTTGCCGGAGAAGAAATCCGGCGGTTTTTGACCGAAGGGGAAAATGCTTTTTAATTCGATTACTTTCGCGGTTTTTTTCTCGATTGTTCTGGCCCTGCATTATGCGCCTTTCTTTTCCTGGCGCGTCAAAAAGATCAACCTCCTTATCGCCGGGTATATTTTTTACGGCTGCTGGAACCCTCCATTCGTGCTCCTGCTCTGGCTTTCCACGGTCATGGACTGGTTTCTGGCCAACTGGATCTACAAGACCGAAAAACCGAAAGAACGTAAGCGTCTCCTGGTCCTGAGCCTGGTGGTCAACCTCGGACTGCTTGGGTTTTTCAAGTACGGCAATTTTATGACGGATAATTTCACGGCCCTGATGCATCTTCTGGGCGTCAATTATCAGCGGCCGGAGTGGAATATTATTCTGCCGGTCGGAATTTCCTTTTATACGTTCCAGAGTCTTTCCTACACGCTTGATGTTTTCCACCGCAAGGCCACGCCGACTCCGTCGTTTCTGGATTTCGCGCTGTATATTTCATTTTTCCCTCATCTGGTGGCCGGCCCCATCATGCGCTCCGGAAATTTTCTTCCGCAATGCGCGGTCCCGAACAGGGCTTCATCCGAGCAGTTCCGCTGGGGGCTGACTTTCCTGGTCCTGGGGCTGTTTGAAAAAATGGTGGTCGCTGATTTCCTGATGGCCCCGGTCGCGGAACGCATCTACGGCGCGGCCGCGGTTCCCGGTTTTGCGGACGCGTGGCTGGGGACTCTGGCGTTTTCCATGCAGATTTTTTGTGATTTCGCGGGTTATTCCACCTGCGCCATCGGGGTCGCGCTGTGCCTTGGTTTTGTCATCCCGCGCAATTTCCGCTGGCCGTACGCTTCAGTCGGCTTCACGGATTTCTGGAAGCGCTGGCATATTTCACTTTCAACCTGGCTGAAGGACTATGTCTATATTCCGCTGGGCGGCAACAAGCGCGGTCTCGCGCGGACTTTTCAAAGCCTGATGATCACCATGTTTCTGGGCGGCCTCTGGCATGGCGCCAGCTGGACCTTTGTCATCTGGGGCGGGCTGCACGGGCTGTACCTTTGCGTTGAGCGCGGACTCAGGCACCTGTTCGGAAAAGTTTCCGCGCTGGCGTCCATTCCCGCGAAATTCGTGTACGGTGCTTTGACTTTTTATTTCGTGAACATCGCCTGGGTCTTTTTCCGTTCCAAGGATTTCACCCAGGCGGGAGGCATGCTGAAATCCATGTTTGGCTTCCGCGGTATTTCGGAATCCCAAATGCTGTCGGGGCTGCAGGCGCAGACCGTTCTGCTTGTGACCGCGGCCGTGATCGCCGCCCACATCCTTTTTCGCCGCGAAACCCTGAAGCAGGTGGTGGCGCATACGCCCAAGTGGGCGCGCGGGCTGATTTTTGCAGCGTTTCTTCTGCTGATCTGGCTGACCGCGGGCGAAGACAGGGCCTTCATCTATTTC
>CAZIQJ010000125.1:0-7210 GCA_964541285.1 uncultured bacterium
GCAATGACATTGGCCATGGTGAAAGTCTTGCCCGATCCCGTGACGCCGATCAGCACCTGCTCACGCGCACCGGCCTCAAACCCCTTGACCACTTTGTCAATGGCCGCGGGCTGGTCGCCCATGGGTTTCATTTTGGTGGAGAGCTGGAAAAGAGACATCACGGCTCCATCAGAAGAGAAAAATCCAGGCTGCGCACGGAATGAGTCAGGGCGCCTGCGGAAATACGGTCGACGCCCGCGGCCGCGAAACGCGCGATGTTTTTTTCAGTAATGCCGCCTGAGGCTTCCAGAAGAATCCGCGAATCACACTTTCTGGCCAGACGTACCGCGGCGCGCAGGTCCGCGGGATCAAAATTATCAAACAGGATGACCGCGGGCTTCAGCATCAGCGCTTCCGTCAGCTCACGAAGGTCCCGGACTTCGATTTCAAATTTCCCGCGCAGAGTCCGCAGCTTTTTCAGGTCGCCGTACACACGGTGGTTTTCCTTCACAAAAACAGCGTCGTAAAGACCCATACGGTGATTGATTCCCCCGCCCGTCTTGACCGCGTATTTTTCAAACTTCCTTAAAAGCGGTGTAGTTTTGCGCGTATCCAGTACCTGCGTTTTAAATCTTTTCACGCGGCGGACAAAACCCTGCGTTTTCGTCGCGATGCCGGAAAGATGCCCCAAAAAATTCAGCGCGGTCCGCTCAGCTTCCAGAATGCCGCGCGCAGGCCCGCTGATGCACATGACTTTTTTACCCCGTGCCACGGGGCTTCCTTCTTTCACAAGGCTGCTCGCGCGGATACCGCGGGCCGCGGATTTAAAAACCGCCTCCGCCACAGGTCCGCCGCAAAAAATACCTGGTTCTTTGGCAACAATAAATGCGGAAGCGCGGCGCGAAGCCGGGATCAAAAGCCGGGAGGTCACATCCCCCCGCCCTCTGTCTTCAGCCAGACTTTTGCGAATCAGCGAAAGATCGCCGCCTGTTAATTTCATTTTTTCCTTTTGACCGTGCATCCTACGGTTTTGGACTGCGGCACCGCAACCGGCTTGCCGGCAATCAGCGCGTCCAGCGCGTCGCGGGTATAATGCCGGGTGGGCTTGTCTTTTTCTCCCCAGCCCTGATCGTCAACGCCGCCTTCGTAGGCCAGCCGGCCTTCCTTATCAATGATAAAAACATGGGGCGTGGTGATGGCTCCAAACTGGTCCGCGATCCTGCTGTCAGGATCCAGAAGAATGGGGTAATTCAGCTTGCGCTCAGCTGCGACTTTTTCGATCTTGTCTCTGGATTCCGTAATATTTGAATCAATGCCGTAAACCACGACGCCCTTATCACCGTAATCCGCAGTGATTTTCTGCAGCCGCTCTTCATAACGGACAACAAACGGGCACTGCGCGGACCAGAAGTGAAGCATGACCACTTTTCCGCGCAGGTCCGAAAGCTTGACGCTGCGGCCATCCAGTCCCTGGAGGGAAAAGTCCGCGACTTCCTTTCCTGCCTGCACGGATTTTCTGGCGAGAAAATCTTCGGCGAAAACCGGCGAAGCCATAAGCATCATCAAAAACAAGGGCAGAATCTTTTTCATTTCGCGTCTCCTTTTAAAAGTTCCTGATAGGTCTTAAAATCCGGTTCGGAAAAACAGACGAAAACAACCCTTTCAATACTGCCCGGTTTTTTTAAAAATTCCCGCACAGTTTCAACCGCCAGGTGCGCGGCCTGCTCCGCCGGGTAGCGGTAAACACCGGTGCTGATGCAGGGAAAAGCAAGGGACTTCAGGCCTTTTTCGCAGGCAAGTTTCAGGGAGTTTTCATAACAGCTCCGGAGTTTTTCCGGCTCGCCTTTGGCGCCGCCGTTCCAGACCGGCCCCACGGCGTGGATGACAAACCTGGCCGGAAGTCCGTACCCCCGGGTCATTTTAGCTTCGCCCGTAGCGCACCCGCCAAGCGCCCGGCACTCCTCAAGAAGTTCCGGCCCGGCCTTGCGGTGAATGGCCCCGTCCACACCGCCGCCCCCAAGAAGCGTGGTGTTCGCCGCATTGACGATGGCATCCACATCCTGCGCGGTAATATCTCCGCGAACCGCTTCAAGAATGGCCACTTACGTCTTCCTTTCCGGATTTATAAAGTCCAGCTGTCCCGCGGGACGGGAAAAAACAGCTTTTTATATGTTATCTTTTTAACAGAGCCATGAAAATAAAAATTCTTATCGTTGATGACGAGCCTGACATTTCACAAGTGCTTTCCGACACCCTTGTATCGGAAGGCTATGAAACCTTGTGCGCTCAAACCCCCCTGGAATTCCGTTCAAAAGCCCTGCTCGACAAACCGGATCTGGTCATCCTGGACATTGATCTGGGTTCTGAAAATGGTCCGGATGTTTACGCCGACCTGCTGCAAATGGGTTTTGATCCAAGAATCCCGGTTATTTTCCTGTCCGGGCTTGTCCCTGAAAATCTCTGCCAGAACAGCCTGGGCACCGGCCATCATTACGCCATGCACGCCAAACCGTTTGATCTTGAAAAACTCATACGCGATATCAGGATTTTGACCCGAAGCCTGCAGTCCGGAGCAGCCTGAGTAAAAGCTCCGAAGGCAGTCCCACCACATTTGAATAAGACCCCCGGATACGCAGCACGATTTTCGGACTTGTCTGGATGGCATATCCCCCGGCCTTGTCAAGCGAGCCCGCCTTTTTAATATAGCGGGCCACCTCTTCCGGAGAAAACCGGCGCATGGTCACAAGTGTTTTATCGCAGGCTTTGCGCATTTTTCCGGTCGCGCGGTCCAGAACAGCGATTCCCGTATAAACAGCATGGGTTTTTCCGCAGAGAGATGAAACCATCCTGAAAGCTTCCTTTTCAGAACGGGGTTTTCCCAGAATCTTTCCGCGGTGATAAACCTCCGTGTCCGCCCCCAGAACCCAGCGCGCAGAATCCGGCACCACAGCTCTCAGGGCTTTCCCCGCCGCGTGTTCCAGGACAAAGCGCCTCACAGAAATGCGTCTTCCGGTCTTTTCCACATAAAGGGATTTGACCTTGCGAAACGGAATCCGCATCTTTTTCAGGATTTCCCTGCGCCTCGGTGAAGCTGATGCAAGATAAAGTATTTTTTGACTCACCATGATCCTCCCCCTCCTCCCCCGCCGCCTCCGCCTGAGAAACCGCCGCCGCCAAAACCGCTGGAACTGGAGCTTGGCATGGACGTAAACACCTGATTCATGGACGATGAGGCCTGATTCAAATCGCGTTCAAAACCGCGGGTAGAAAAAGAATTTCCATATCCATATCCTGAGTACCAGGAAGGCGGCTGGGTATAAATACCTTCGAAAGCTCTGGCCCAGTTTCCGGCCACGCCAAAAGCCATGGCATATGGAAGCCCTTTTTCAAAAAGCGAAGGGTCCTGGATGCGGCGTATCCTGTCCTGGTCCACCCTTTTCAGGAATTCCCTGAAACCCAGGATTTTTCCCGCGGCTTGAGCTCCGGAAATCGTGCGCCTGGGCATGAATGGGCTGAACACCGCAATGATAATACCGCACACGACGGCATTCAGGACAAAACCGTTATCCGGAAAATACCGCGTCTGGGGAAGAAAATAAAAAATCAAAATCATAAAAACAGGAATAATAAAGGCGGCTGAAAAATAAAGGGTCCGGACGCTTTCAGGATCGCTGTCAAACCACTTTCTGTAAACAAGGTCCTGATAAATTTTAGAACGTATCCCCGGAAGCTTTTTATAGAAAGAGTTTTTGAGCTCATCAAGCCGGACAGGAATGCGCGGCGCGATAAAAATGGATTCCATAATCCTTTGCTCATGCATTTTAAGCGAAAGGTCGCCGGTCCATGGTTTGAGCGCGGTCAGCTCATAATCCTGCGAGCCGGGTTTCGGGCTCTTGTTTTCGATACGGATGTACCCCTTCACCGCCAGGTTGACGATGGTCGCCGTAATGTCTTTCAAATCTGCTTTTTCGTCAAGAAGCGCACCCATTTCAGCAGGGCTCATATTTTCAGGCGGGGCGTACTCGACCATAAGAGATTTCTTTAACCTGGGGTCGCGGCCTTTTTTGATCCACAGCCACATCATGGCGGCGAAAGTCAGAAAAGGTATAAACACGGCCCAGTTATCTTCAAAAAACCATCGGCATTTCTCAAACTTTGAAGGCTCCCTGAAAATGCCCTTGGCCCATTTCACAGCCACGGTCAAACCCTCCCTGGGCTGAAAAATGCCTTCAGGTTCCAGAAGAATATCACCGTTGGAAAGTTCCGCATCCACTTTTCCCGCGGCTCCGTAGGCCCCGCGGAAGGCCACGGCTTCAAGCGGCTTGATCCCATGCGGCGAACGCACAGCCGCGCGCACTTCACGCATGGGAACGGCCCATTCATTGCCGGTCAGGTTCCAGTAAAACTCGTCATGATCCTGAAAAAACCTGACCGCTCCACGGCTGACTTCATAAACGATCCGGTAGTTCTGCACGCCCGTGACCAGAACGGATTCCTGTCCGATCCTGATACGAAGGTACGGTCCTTCCTTCTGAAGGCTGTAAGCCCAGGGCATAGCGGATTCATCCGTGACTCCCAGGACATTCAGACGCATTTTAAAATTTTCACCCATAGGGCCGCGGTATGAAACCGGGATATCGCGGTAAATGCCGTGCTTTTCCTCAAATCCAAAATTAACCCGGAAATTTTCGCGGATGACCGCGGTACCGTCAGGCCGTACTTCAGCCTCAACGTAAAGGCGTTCGATCTCCCAGGCAAAAAGACGGACGGGATTCAGAACAAAGAGAACCAGAAGAAAGGCGGGGAAATACTTTTTCAACAAAGGTAAAGGCTCCGGCCGGAACCAGACTGGGAGGAAACTCTTAAAGCCTTTTCCGGCAAACCTGTGCCGCAGCAGACCCGGCACCATTAAAAAGAAACTTTTGGATTCTTTGATTCTTCCTGATTTTCGAGCTGGAAAAATTCTTTGGGTCTGAAACCGCCGATGCCGGCAATCAGGCTGTCGGGAATGACCTGCAGCCTGGTGTTGTAGTCGCGGACCACGGCGTTGTAGTAGCGGCGCGCGCTCTGGAGAGAATCTTCCACTTCAGAAAGAGATTTCTGAAGGCCGAGAAAATTTTCATTGGCACGCAGCTGCGGGTAATTTTCAGAAACCGCGAAAAGAGTCTTGAGCGTTCCCGAAAGCGCGGTTTCGGCAGACTCTTTTTCTTTCGCGCCCGAGGCCTGCATGGCACGGTTCCGGGCTTCCGTCACCTGCGTGAAAACTTTTTGCTCATGGCCCGCATAGCCCTTCACGGTTTCCACAAGATTGGGAATGAGGTCATACCGCCGTTTAAGCTGAACGCTGATGTCCGACCACGCGGTGTCGGACGACATGCGAAGGCCCACAAGCCCGTTGTAAATCATGACCGCCCAGAAAACCAGAACACCCAGAACCGCAAGTCCGATCAGCATGGATCCTCCTTTAAAGCAGGGTTAACAGTTCCTTGTCAGCTTCCAGAACTTTTTCCGCGTCCGCGAGCTTGCCTCGTTCCGCGTCCACAATTTCAGCAGGCGCATTTTTGACAAACTCTTCATTGGAAAGTCTTTTGCGCAGATTTTCAATCCAGCGGGCCGCGTCCGAGATTTTTTTCTCCAGGCGTTCCCGTTCCTTGACCGCGTCAATCACGCCTTCCTTCTCGATAAAAACGCTGAACTCCGGAAAAGCCGTGCCCAGATATCTGGATTTTTCTTTCAGTTCCGGAGAAACTTCCAGGGAATCAAGCCTGGCCATTTTCCCGATCTGCCCGCCCTGCCAGAAACTTTCGAAAACCTTGCGGACCTTGTCTCCTCCCGTGACCGCGGCCTTGAGCGGCTGTCCGGGCGGAACATTGAAACGCGCGCGGAAATCCCGGACCGCTCCCACGGCTTTCTGAAGCGAGTCCATGGCTTGAGCGGCTTCGTTGTCGCCGAAGGAACGTTTGTCATTTTTGGGCCACGGAGCATACATGATGGTTTCCGGCCACTCAGCGCCGTCTTTTGCCATACCTTTCAAAATCTGCCAGATTTCTTCGGAAATAAAGGGCGCGAACGGATGCAGAAGGCGCAGGATTTTCTCCAGAAGGTAAAAAAGCACTTTCTGGACATTGGTGCGGTCTTCGGACGCCGGGCCGGTAAACGTGGCCTTGGCCAATTCAATGTACCAGTCGCAGAAATCATTCCACACAAAGTGATAAACCGCGGCCGAGGCCTGGGCCGGATTAAAAGCTGTAAGGTGCTGGTCCACGGTGTCGCAGACTTCCTCGAAACGGGAAAGAATCCAGCGGCTTTCAAGGCTCAGTTTTTTAAAATCAAAGTCCGCCTTGAGCGAACCGCCTTTGAAATCCTGAAGGTTCATAAGCACGAAGCGGGATGCGTTCCATATCTTGTTGGTGAAATTGCGGCCCACCTCAAACTTTTCACGGGAAAGATAAACGTCCTGCGCAGAAAGCATGATCATGCTGAAGCGCAGCGCGTCCGCGCCCATTTCTTCAATGACTTCCAGCGGATCAATGGCATTACCCAGGGACTTCGACATTTTCATGCCGCTTTGCGCGCGGACTGTGCCGTGAATATAAATGTTTTTAAACGGCACTTCACCGCGGAATTCCAGACCCGCCATGATCATACGCGCCACCCAGAAAAAAATAATTTCCGGCGCGGTCACCAGGTCCGAGGTCGGATAAAAATACCGGAGATCATCATTGTTTTTCTCTTCCGGCCAGCCCAGCGTGGAAAAAGGCCACAACCAGGAAGAAAACCAGGTGTCCAGCACGTCGGGGTCCTGCTTGAGTTTCGCGCCGCCGCAGGCCGGGCACTTGGCGGGAGCCTGCTTGGAAACAATCACGCCCTTCTGGTCATCGCCGTTGTAACAGGCTTCGCAGTACCAGACCGGAATCTGATGGCCCCACCAGATCTGGCGGGAAATACACCAGTCGCGGATCCCCTCAAGCCAGTTGGTATAAACCTTGGTCCAGCGGTCCGGATAAAATTTTGTTTTTCCCTGCTTGTGCGCTTCCAGGGCCTTGTCCGCCAGCGGCTTCATTTTCACAAACCACTGTTTGGAAAGATACGGCTCCACCACGGTGTCGCAGCGGTAGCAGTGACCCAGCGCGTGTGAATGCGTATCGCGGCGCACAAAAAGATTCTGAGCTTCAAGGTCTTCAATGACTTTTTTGCGCGCGGCAAAACGATCGAGACCATTATATGGACC
>CAZIQJ010000126.1:0-7206 GCA_964541285.1 uncultured bacterium
CGCGGTCACCCGCCAGCATTTTGATCATCCGGTACTGCGCGTGGTTGGTGTCCTGGTACTCATCAATCAGGATGTGCTGAAACCGGTCCTGCCAGGATTGAAGCGCGGGCGCCGACTGTTCCAGCACCTGAACGGTCTTCATGATCAGGTCCCCGAAATCGCATCCTTTCAGACGAGTCAGCTTTTTTTCATACAAATCATAAATCTTAGCGACCGATTCTTCGTAGAGCTCCGAGGCCTGTTCCGCGTATTCGGCCGGAGTGATCAGAAGGTCTTTGGCCCTGCTGATGCGCTCGCGCACACCTTTGGGATGGATCTGTTTTTCGTCCAGCTGAAGCTCTTTGAGAATTTCACGGATCAATACCAGCTGGTCATGGTCGTCATAAACCGTAAAATTGCGGTCCAGACCGATCCGCGGCGCTTCCATACGGAGGATCTTCAGGCAGGTGGAATGGAATGTGCTGACCCAGACATCTTCCTGCGTCAGCTTCTGCACGCGGGCCTTCATTTCCTGGGCCGCTTTGTTGGTAAAGGTCACGCCCAGGATATTAAAGGGCCGCGCGCCTTTTAAAATCAGGTGGGCAATACGGTGGGTCAGAATACGGGTCTTTCCGCTTCCCGCTCCGGCCAGGATCAAAAGCGGAGTGTTATTGGGCCAGGTAACGGCTTCTTTCTGAGCGGGATTCAGTCCCTGAAGAAGGGATTCAGCCGATACTGCCATGAGAACTTCCTCTATTCGTCTTTGATTTTATAACTTTTGTCGAACGCGGTCTTGAAATCATACACATTCATGAAGTCTTCAATCCTGTCGTCCGGCTGCTTGCGGAGGATGCCGACTTCCACGAGGGCGAAAACAATCCGTCCAAAATCCTCGGTCTTGAAAATACCCCAGTAATTCAGAACGGTACGGGCCATGGGTCCAAACTGTTCAAGAGCGTATTCCCGGATCCCCTGCAGGAGCTCAGGTCCGGAAACGTGACGGGCCTTGGGAAGCTTGGAAACGGTATGATGCAGGCCCGCCATGACGAAGCTGTACGCTTCAAATTTATACTGGTCACGGCCTTCCATGACTTTTTCAATTTTAGCCAGAAAACTTTCAAGTTCTTTCACGCCTTGGCTCCACAAAGAACAGGGTCATGGTGAGTGTGTGAATATTTTTCATCCGCAAGCTTTCGCGCCGCTTTCAGCACCTGAAGATCGAAAATTTCCGGTACAAGCTGAGCTTCAAAAACTTTTTCAAACGCCTTCGTAAAAGCAGCGATCATTGTCTGAGGATTGATCCCCTTCGGAACTTCGACGGATTCCTGATGCAGCAGGGTCCCGCTGGAGCGCTTTTGAGAACCGCCCGCAACCTTGCGCTCGCCAAGAGCCAGGTCTGTCTCAATAGGAAAAAGAAAACATTCAGGCCCCTTGGGCAGAGGTTCGTCACAGCGGTAAAACCGGGCTTTGAGCCCCAGGCCCTCAAATCCGGCCTGAAGCGCTTCATGAATTTTGAAATAGCTTAACCGGACAGACTTGAAAGACTCGTCATGACTTTTGGAAGCGATAATGGAAAAAATAACGTCCTGCCCGTGCATCACGCGCCCTCCGCCGGTCAAACGGCGGCAAACCTTGACGCCCTTGCCTCCGGCTTTGGCCGGATCTTCCGAATAACCCACCGTCATCCACGGCTCCGAAGAAAAATAGAACCTTGCCAGAGGGCTTTGAAACCGGTCAGCGGAAAGCTCTTCGGCGCGGCGGAAAAGAACTTCATCCAATGCCATCTGAAGAGGCATGGGGGCGCTCAGCTGGGGCAGAAGCCTCCAGGACTTCATGAAGCGGATACGCCTTCAGCCTGAAGAATTTTCTCGCGGACCTGGTCTTTGTAGGAAAGGATCGGCTTGCGCGCGGCCGCGACTTCGTCAGGACGCCGGATCGGCAGCGTCTGGGGCGCGGACTTGATCTTCTCGGGATCCTGCGCCATTTCATAAGCAATCTGCGTCATGCAGGCGATAAAACGGTCCAGAGTTTCCTTGGTTTCAGATTCTGTCGGCTCGACCATCAGCGCTTCTTCCACAACCAGAGGAAAATGCACCGTAGGAGCATGAATGCCCATATCCAGCAGGCGCTTGCCCACATCTCCGGCATGAATGTCTTTATCCTTGGCGTCCTTCATGGAAAGCACAAATTCATGCATGCAGGCTTCATCCACGGCAACCGTAAACAGAGGCTTGAGTTTTTCTTTTAAATAATTGGCGTTCAGAATCGCGTCTTCACTGACCTGCTTCAGGCCGTCCAGGCCGAGCGTGCGGATATAAACAAAAGCGCGCAAAAGCATTCCCACGTTTCCAAAAAACGACTTCACGCGGCCGATCGAGTCCTTGCCTTCATAAATCATCCGGTAACGATCCCCTTCCTTTTCAATCAAGGGAACAGGCAGGTACTGGGCCAGGTGTTTTTTCACGCCAACAGGGCCGGCACCGGGACCGCCTCCGCCATGCGGAGTTGAAAAAGTCTTGTGAAGGTTCAAGTGAACGATATCAAACCCCATGTCACCCGGGCGGGCAATCCCCAGAAGAGCGTTCAGGTTAGCGCCGTCATAGTAAAGAAGCGCGCCTTTTTCATGGACCCGCCTGGTGACTTCAAGGATATCTTCCTCAAAAAGCCCAAGCGTATTGGGGTTGGTCAGCATCAGGCAGGCGGTTTCATCATCCAGATGCTCTTCGAGCATCTTCAGGTCCACGCGGCCGCGCGCGTTGGACTTGATCTCAACGACATGGTAGCCAAACAAAGCGGCGCTGGCAGGATTGGTTCCATGGCTGGAATCCGGCACCAGGACCTTGCGCCGGCGCGATTCTCCGCGGGCCGTATGGTAAGCGCGCACCAGCATCATGCCGGTCAATTCACCATGCGCGCCGGCCGCAGGCTGGAGCGTGAAGCGGTCCATTCCGGTAATGGTTTTAAGATACTGCTCAAGATCATAGAAAACCGAAAGCATGCCCTGCGCGGTCTGTTCAGGCTGCATGGGGTGAACGGAAGCAAAAGCGTCAAGCGCCGCGGCCCATTCATTGATCTTGGGGTTGTATTTCATGGTGCAGCTGCCAAGCGGATAAAAATGGGTGTCGATGGAAAAATTCTTCCTCGAAAGATTGACGAAGTGGCGCATGATTTCCGGCTCCGTCATCTCAGGAAACTCAAGCGGGCGCTTCCTGCGGTAAACTTCGGGCAGGGTCTCCGCCGGGCGGGTCTTGCAAAAACGGGAGGAAGGAAGCTTCATTCCCCGGCGTCCCGGCTTGCTTTTTTCAAAACTGAGCGTGCTGTCGTTGGAAATCAGCATTTGGAAAGAGCCTCCACGTAACGGTCCAGGTCTTCACGGGTCTTGGTCTCCGTGGCGCAGACCAGAAAGGAATTTTTCAATTCAGGATAAAACTGGCCCAGATCAACGCCCGGAAAAATCTTTTCCTTCAGGAGTTTTTCCTGAAGCGGCGCGAACCCTTTTTCCGCCCGAACCACAAATTCATTAAAAACAGGCGTGGAAGTTTCGACCTTGAAACCTTTCAGCTTTGAAATTTTTTCACGCAGGTAGTAAGCCCGGTCCATGTTCAGGTCACCCAGCTCCTTCATACCTTCTTTGCCCATCAGCGTCATATAAACGCAGGCCGCAAGGGCGCACAGCGCCTGATTGGTGCAGATATTGGAAGCCGCACGCTCGCGGCGGATGTGCTGCTCACGCGCCTGAAGAGTCAGGCAGAAAGCGCGCTTTCCTTCAGAGTCCAGCGTAAGGCCTACAAGCCGGCCGGGAACACGGCGCATCAAAGCCCGCGTGACCGCGTAATACCCCAGGTACGGGCCGCCAAATGACATGGGGACGCCTAGAGGCTGCCCCTCACCCACAGCCACGTCCGCTCCCCATTCCCCCGGAGATTTCAGGACTGCCATGGAAAGCGGGTTACCGGCCAGAATAAACAGAATACCGCGTTCATGGAGCTCATCGCTCAGGCCTTCAAGATTTTCAAGAACGCCCAGAAAATTCGGAGTTTGCAGGGCCACGGCCGCGACATCCGAGTCCAGAAGCGACATCAGCTGCTTGCGGTCAAAACTTCCGTCGGGGTTGAAACCAAACTCCGCGGTGGAATACGGCGTGCCTTCCATATAAGTCTTGAGCACGCGGCGGTAATGAGGGTGCACGGTCCTGGAAACCAGTACCTTGCTGCGGTCTGTGTGGCGGCAGGCCATCATGCCCGCCTCCGCAAAGCTGGAGGATCCGTCGTAATGAGAACCGTTTGAAATGTCCATGCCGGTCAGCTCGGCCATGAGGCTCTGATACTCGTAAAGGGCCTGCAAAGTGCCCTGGGAAGCCTCAGGCTGATACGGAGTGTATGCGGTGTAAAACTCATTGCGCCCGACAATCGCGGGAAGCGCTGAGGGAATAAAATGCTCGTAGCTGCCCGCGCCGAGAAAGGAAAGATAATCTTTTACGTTGGCGTTGCGCGCGCCGATCGATTTCACGAGGGCCTGAACCTCGAACTCACTGAGCGCTTCAGGGATCTGGAAATCAGGGTTGCGCAGCGACATGGGGATTCCACGAAGCAAGTCTTCAAAAGAAGAGATGCCGATCGCGGCCATCATCTCCTGTTTATCACCTTCGGTCATCGGCTGGTAGTGCATGGTAGGCTCTTCGTCAGTGTTTAATGAACAAGTTTTTCGTAGTCTTCGGCCGTCATCAGCGACTGCCATTCCGCTTCATTCGAAAGTTCGATTTCAAAAAACCAGCCCTGGCCGTAACAGTCCGCGTTGACACGGCCCGGATCCGCTTCAAGCTCAGAGTTGGAGCGCACGACTTTTCCGGAAACAGGCGCGTAAATATCGAAAGCCGCCTTGACTGATTCCACCACGGCCGCGGGTTTGGCCTGGGTCACGGCCTGGCCCTGCTTGGGAAGTTCCACGAACACGACGTCGGAGATTTCCTTCTGGGCATAGTCGCTGATACCGACAAGCACGCGGTTCCCCTCTTTTTTCGCCCATTCATGTGTTTTGGTGTAACGCAGTTCCTTGGGATATTTCATGACTCCTCCGGCTGTCCCCATTTCTTCCTCACTTTTTTCTTTTATAAAACGGCATTGGAATGATTCTGGCGTTCAACGTCTTATCGCGGACCACGATCCCGATTTCCTCCCCCGCCTTTGCAAGCGCGGCCGGAACATAGCCCATACCGATATTTTTCTTCAAGGTCGGAGCAAAACTTCCGCTCGTGACCTTTCCGACTGTTTTTCCGTCTTTCACAATATCAAACCCCTGGCGCGGGATGCCGCGGTCCAGCATTTCAAAACCGATCCATTTTCTCGGCGCGCCCTTTTCTTTCTGCGCCAGCAGAAGCGCACGGGCCGTGAAATTCTGTTTTTTGAAGTCCAGCGCCCAGTCCACGCCAAGTTCAAGCGGAGAAACCTCATCATCCATATCATGGCCGTAAAGCGGCATGGCCGCTTCAAGCCGGAGCGTGTCGCGTGCGCCAAAACCAACAGGCACCAGGTGATCTTCCTGACCGGCGCGAAAAAGCAGGTTCCAGAAATCCGCGAGTTTTTCGCGGTCAATCATGATTTCGTAACCATCCTCACCCGTGTAGCCCGTACGGGCGATCATGCCGCCCTGCCATTCCTTAAAACGGTAATAACCCAGCTCCGGAAAATCCCGGCCAAGGGCCTTTGAAAGAATCCGGGAACTGGCCGGGCCCTGAAGCGCGATCAGCCCTTTTTTGGGGGTCGCATCCTCAAACCGGACATCCTGCGGGAGGCGGGCCTGAAACCAGGCCGCACATTTTGCTGTATTGGAAGCATTGACGATGATAATGAAGCGGTCACGGGAAATACGGTAAACGATGATGTCATCCACAAAGCCGCCCTGCTCATTAAGGAGCGGCATATAAAGGGCCTTTCCATCATCCATGGCGGAGATGTTCCGGGGAAGAAAAGCGTCAAGGGCCGCAGCCGCCTGAGCTCCTTCAACGTAAAATTTTCCCATGTGGGAAATATCAAAGAGCCCGGCCCGGGTACGGACCGCCTCATGCTCCTCCAGAATGCTGGAGTAGTACAAAGGAACTTCCCAGTCGCCGAAAGCACCCAGTTTCGCCCCGCGCGCGACATGTTCTTCATGAAGAGGCAGACGGCGTATTTCAGAAGCAGGCATGACCATGAATGACCGTTAAAACCCTTGATTCAAAAGGAGTATGGCACGAATATTCAGGAGCACATTATAAAGGCAGGGGCTTAAATTGCAATCTCTAAAAAGCCGGAGGGAGGCCGGAAAGACCTAGAAATACGCGAAAAACCAGTCTCTGGCATTGGCCAGCGTGCGCTGAACAAAGCCCTGAGGAGCATAATGCTTTTTCGGGTCAGCGGCCTGGGTCGCGAGCCAGCGGTACATGCCAAGCGAGCCTGCAAGGGCAGGATCCATCAGGAGTTCCTGGGGTGCGTCAATTTTTTTGATCAGACCAATGCGGCCGGTCTGGGAGAAATTATTCTGCAGAAAATCCGGAAAACCGTCTAGAACCGCCATGGTCCCGCTGAAAACAAAATGAGGGTGCTGGAGATTATGCTCACGGGCAAAGGCGCCTGCTTTTTCAAGCACGTCCGCCATCCAGACTTTTGAAAAGGACCAGAATTTTTCCTGAAACTCTCCGCGGCGGATGGCCTGCTGGCCTTTTCCGTTGCGTTCCACAAGAGGAATCAGCTCTTCAGGATGTTCTGCGCTGATCCAGGAGCCATAGGCCGCCTTGACGCGGACCGCGTCATGAAAATCAATTTCCCAGGCCTGGGCCATTTCCCCGCAAAGTTTACGGCAGCCGTCAGTGAGAGTCCGGGTCGCGATCAGGTTACTATCTTTCCAGAGTATCAGCTGGGTGCAGTCTTCAGCCAGGTCCACCAGCATGACTCCCTCTTCCTTTTCCTGGGGCGTCAGGACAGCTTCAGAAAGCGTCAAGGTCTTGGGGTAATAACCCTGCACACGAATGCCCACGGCCTCAAAAACCTTTGAGAGATTTTTAAAATCCTGGAAATTCATGGTGTGGATTTTAAGATCCACGCCCAGACGCTGGGCCTCAAGGCCCATGGGGTTCTGGACACCTTCCAGATCATTGACCACAAAAGATTCCGGCAAGGCCTGAAGAATAAATTCAGACATGGGAAGCGTCGCGACCGAACGCGTCTGGTCCACGACCGACCGGACTTCCTG
>CAZIQJ010000127.1:0-4241 GCA_964541285.1 uncultured bacterium
GTAAGTCACGGAAACAAAGGATGGCGAAAGTTTCTGCAGCTGGGCAGCTGTTTCAAAAAGCTTCTGCTCCGCCTCTTCAGTCTTGGGCGGGAAAAACTCGAAGGAGAAAGTATGTTTCTGCTTTTTATAAAACTCTGATATTTTCATTCAGGCAATGATAGCCGAAGAACCCGGGGATGGAAACTCAAAATTTCCAGGCGAGGTTAAAGGAAAGCCACTTCTCGACCTGCTCAAGGCTGACGCCTTTACGGCGGGCGTAGTCCTCGGCCTGGTCTTTGTCAATCTTCCCTACCGCAAAATAAGCGGACTCCGGATGCGCGAAATAATAACCGGAAACCGACGAGGCAGGCATCATGGCAAAGTTTTCAGTCAGGGACACCCCCGCGTTCTTCTCCGACTCCAGAACTTTGAAAAGCAGCGACTTTTCGCTGTGCTCCGGGCAGGCTGGATAGCCCGGCGCGGGACGAATGCCGGCGTAACGCTGGCGGATCAGGTCTTCATTACTCAAATTTTCGGATGGCGCATAGCCCCAGAATTCTTTACGCACGCGCTGGTGCAGATGTTCAGCGAAAGCTTCGGCAAGGCGGTCGGCCAGCGCCTTCATCATGATGGAACTGTAATCATCTCCGGCTTTTTCAAAAGCACGCACAGGTCCGTCAATATCCAGACCCGCGGTGGAAGAAAAAAGCCCCATATAATCCGCCAGGCCGGTTTCCTTCGGCGCGATAAAATCGCTCAAACAAAGATTGGGCTGACCTTCACCCTTCTGGGTCTGCTGGCGGAGCATGCGGAAAGTCGCGCGCACTTTTTTCCGCGTTTCATCTTCATAAATCTCGACATCATCGCCCACGCTGTTGGCGGGAAAAATCCCGATGACCGCCTGCGCGCGCAGAAGTTTCTCGTCAATGATCCGCCGCAAAAGTTTCTGCGCGTCGTCCAGAAGCACGCGCGCTTCCTTGCCCATGTCCGGATGCTGAAGAATGTCAGGAAATTTCCCCTTCAATTCCCAGGTCAGGAAGAAAGGCGTCCAGTCAATGGTACGGCTGATAGTTTCAAGATCGTAATCCTTGAAAACTTTCAACCCTGTCATGGCAGGCTTCACGGGCGGCGACTTTTTCCAGTCGATTTTAAAGTTGTTGGCACGCGCGGCCTCAAGAGTGGAATACTTGATCTTCTGCTTCCGGGAAGAGTGCTCCGCACGGACTTCTTCGTAGTCCGACTTCTTCTTGCGGGCAAACTCCGCGCTCTTCTCCTGGCTCAGCAGGCTGCTGACCACCGACACACTGCGCGACGCGTCCAGAACATGCACCACCGGCCCGCTGTAAACAGGATCAATCTTGACCGCGGTGTGGATCAGAGAAGTCGTGGCACCGCCGATCAAAAGCGGCAGCTTCAGCTTCCTGCGCTCCATTTCGGCCGCGACATAAATCATTTCATCCAGCGACGGCGTGATCAAACCGCTTAAACCGATAATGTCCACTTTGTGCGCCGCGGCTTCCGCCAGAATTTTTTCAAGCGGCACCATGACGCCAAGGTCCGTAATCTCATAATTGTTGCAGCCCAGAACCACGCCCACGATATTTTTGCCGATATCATGCACGTCGCCCTTGACCGTGGCCATCAGCACCCGGCCCGCGGGCTGGCCTGCGCCTGACTTCTTTTCCTTTTCAATATAAGGGGTCAGCACCGCCACGGCTTTTTTCATGACCCGCGCGCTTTTGACCACCTGCGGCAAAAACATTTTGCCGTCGCCAAAAAGATCGCCCACGATTTTCATTCCGTCCATCAGCGGGCCTTCAATAACTTCCAGAGGCCGGGCGTACTGCTGGCGGGCCTCTTCAACGTCCGCTTCAATAAAATCCGTGATGCCGTTGACCAGCGCGTGCGAAAGTCGTTCCTGCACGCTTTTTTTCCGCCACTCCTGTTCCTTGACCGCGGTTTTGACAACGCCTTTGATCTTCTCGGAATACTCCAGAAGCTTTTCCGTGGCATCAGGCTTGCGGTTCAGGACGAGGTTTTCCACAAGCTCCATCAAGTCTTTGGGAACTTCCTCATAAACCGTCAGCAGGCCGGGATTCACAATACCTGTGTCCATCCCCGCCTTGATGGCGTGATAAAGAAAGCAGGCATGAATGGCCTCGCGCACAGGATTATTTCCGCGGAACGAAAATGAAATATTGCTGACCCCGCCCGTGACATGGACCAGCGGATATTCTTTTTTGACCTGGCGGCAGGCTTCGATAAACGAAATGGCGTAACCGTTGTGCTCCTCCATGCCGGTCCCGATAGTCAGCACGTTGGGGTCGAAGAAAATGTCCTGCGGCGGAAAATTTACTTTTTCCGTCAGGATTTTGAAAGAACGCCTGAAAATCTCCACCTTGCGTTCCGTGGTATCAGCCTGCCCTCTTTCATCAAACGCCATGACCACGGCGGCCGCGCCGTAACGGCGGATTTTCCGGGCCTTCTCAACAAAAGAAGCTTCACCTTCTTTAAGGCTGATGGAATTGACAACGGATTTTCCCTGCAGGCATTTCAAGCCGGCTTCAATGACCGTCCATTTTGAGGAGTCGATCATAATCGGCACCTTGCATATATCAGGCTCAGAAGAAACCAGGTTCAGGAAACGCGTCATGACCGCTTCCGAATCAATCAAGCCTTCGTCCACGTTGACGTCAATGATGGACGCGCCGGATTCCACCTGCTGCTTGGCGATCTTCAGGGCCTCGTCATAGTCGCCCGCCTTGATGGCTTTGGCGAAAAGAGGCGAACCGGTCAGGTTGGTGCGCTCCCCGATATTGATAAAATTACTTTCAGGCCGGATGACAAGCGGCTCCAGCCCGGACAGGCGGGTATAAGGCGGCACCTGCGGAATTTTCCGCGGCTCGATCCCATTCACGGCTTCGGCAATGGCCTGGATATGCCCAGGCGTAGTACCGCAGCATCCGCCCAGAATATTCACAAGTCCGGAGCGCGCGAATTCACGCACGATTTTCGCCATGTCTTCGGGGTTCTGATCGTACTCGCCAAACTGGTTGGGCAGCCCGGCGTTGGGGTACGCGCTGACATTGCAGGAGCTGATGCGCGAAAGCTCTTCAATATAAGGACGGAGTTCTTCAGCCCCAAGCGCGCAGTTCAGCCCCACAGAAAAAAGCTCGGCGTGCGAAATGGAGTTCCAGAAAGCTTCGGTCGTCTGGCCGGAAAGCGTGCGGCCGCTGCGGTCCGTAATCGTGCCGCTGACCATGAGCGGAAGCTTGCGTCCGATTTTCTCAAAATATTCCATGGCCGCGAACAGCGCGGCCTTGCTGTTCAGGGTATCGAAAACCGTTTCAATCAAAAGTACGTCCACGCCGCCGTCCACAAGCCCGCGGATCTGCTCCGTATAAATTTCCACCAGCTGGTCAAAATTGACCGCGCGGAAACCCGGGTCATTGACGTTTGGAGAAATCGAGGCGGTCCTGCCCGTTGGGCCAATGGCTCCGGCGACAAAACGAGGCTTGTCCGGCGTCTTTTTTGTCCATACCTCGGCCGCCCTGCGCGCGACCTTGCAGGCCTCGATATTCAGACGGTAGACTTCGCTCTCCAGGTGATAGTCCGCCATGGAAAACGCGTTGCAGTTGAAGGTATTGGTCTCAATAATGTCCGCGCCGGCCGCAAGGTAGGCTTCATGAATTTTCTGGATCAAATGCGGCTGGGAAATGACAAGCGCGTCATTGTTCCCTTTCAGGTCATAGGCGTGGTCCTTGAACGCCTCGCCGCGGTAGCCGGCCTCGTCCAGTTTGTACTCCTGGATCATGGTGCCCATGGCTCCGTCGAGGATCAGGATTCTTTTTTTGACTTCTTCAAGGATACTGGCCATAAGTAAGCGGTTATTATAGGGAAAAAGCCCCGGGTTCCCAACAAATTTGATTTTTCAGTGATGGACGCGAAAGGTGCTAGAACCAGCCGCCGAAACGCTTGCGGTCCGGCGGCATTTTCTGGTCCTGCTTCTGCGGAGACATGCCCGGCATTTCGGCCGTGACGGTGTGGGTCTCGAATTTCGGACGGAACACGATAGACTGCGGGGCCGGCTTGTTAACGCTTTCCTGCCGGACTTCTGACAAAAGGTCTTTCTTGAATTCGATTTTTCCTTTTTCGAGTTTCAGATTTCTGATCCTTTCTTCAAGAATGGCGCGCCTTGCCGCGAATGGGGGGTGCGTATTTAAAAGCACGACAAAGCGCGCGACATCCTCCATATCCACTTT
>CAZIQJ010000127.1:4341-7136 GCA_964541285.1 uncultured bacterium
GCAATTAAACCGGCCAGCTCGCCCTCCGAATGCACAAACTCAAAAAGCCCTTTGGTCATATAAATGTAACCGCCCGGACCGCCAAAAACATTGACCTCATCGGTATCCAGCAGGATGACGCGGTAAGGAAGGTGCGGACGCGTGGAAACCTCCGCGATGCTGGCGGCAATGGCGTTGCAATACTGCTGAAGTTTGGGGCTTTTGTAGATTTTATACTGCCAGAGGACGCGCTTGTGGTTGAGTTCGCCTTCTTTTATTTCGGAGAGATCGTCAACGGTAAGGGGTAATTCTTCGCTGATCAGTCCATCCCGGCTTGCGCGGTTTTTAGCGCAACCGGAAAAAACCACCAGAAAAATCAAGGCTGCCGTGACAAGCCGCCCCATGACTGCGTTCCCCTTCTCCCCGCCGCCGGTACTTACACTCAAAAGATACCTGTGCCGCGGGCACTTTTCAAGAATCCCGCCACGCTGAAAGGCCCGTCAAATCAAGGAAAACAAAGGAGTTGGAAGAAGGCTCAAAAAAAGTTTGCTGAGGACCATCAATCCCGCCCGGCTTGGGCATCAGACGGGAAAAGGATCACAGGCGGGATGGCAAAATTCACGGAAAAAACGCAGCAAAAATATGGAAGGCCCTGTGAAAGCTTAGACCTGCATGACATCCCGGATTTCCGGGATTTCCTGCTTCAGGCGGTTCTCGATGCCCATCTTCAAAGTCATGATGGAGCTTGGACAGGTGCTGCATGCGCCCTGCAGATGGAGCTTCACAACTCCCTGATCATAACCGTAGAAAACAATGTCTCCGCCGTCACGGGCCACCGCAGGCCGGATTTCCCGGTCCAGAATTTCAATAATCTTCTTCTCGATCTCGCTGCGCGTGCCGGAAGCAGCGGGAGCATGGTCATCCGCCGCGGAACCCGGAGCCACAGCTTCCTGGCCCGAATCAAAAAAATCGCGCAGCCGCTGAACGACATAAGGGCCCACATCCTGCCATTCGGCGTCATGGGTCTTGGTCACGGTGACAAAATCCGTGCCCACCATGACTGAAGCCACATACCCCAGTTCAAAAAGAGACGCTACAAGCGGAGAGTCCTTGACCGCTTCCTTGTCCGCGAAATTCCGCGAACCGTAAGGAAGCAGCGTGCGGTTGACCGTAAATTTAAGAGTGGCCGGATTGGGCGTGATTTCCGCGGCAATCTGGAGAGGTTCAGGAGTGCTCATGATTTTCCTTTGGACGCGTCTTTAAGCGCGTCGGCCAACGCCTGCCATGCAAGCGTGGCGCATTTTACGCGGATGGGAAATTCCTTCACGCCTTCAAATAAAATCAGGCGGCCCACCTGCTTGCGGGTTTGTTCTGAAACAGGGTCATGCGTCAAAAGTTCAAGGAAAGAATTTTTCAGCGTCTCTGCTTCTCCGACGCTTTTGCCTTTTACAAAAGTTGTCATCATGGACGCGCTGGATTTTGAAATGGCGCATCCGGAACCTTTCACGCCCACATCCTGAATGACACCGCCCGCGTCCACGTTCAGGTAAAGATGGTAATCATCTCCGCAAAGCGGATTGACTCCGTGAGAATACTGCGTGGCATTGGCAATCTCCCTGAAGTTCCGGGGATTGCGGTTGTGGTCCAGAATAACTTCCTGGTAAAGGTTCTGAAGCTTCGGCTCAGGGACATTCGCGGGCCGGACACCGGCATTTTCAGGATGGCTCACCCGAACACCTCCCGGACTTTTTCAAGCGAACTGACCAGCGTGTCAATTTCAGCGCGCGTGTTGTAAAACGCGAAAGAAGCACGCGCCGTGGCAGGCACCTGCATGCGGATCATCAGCGGCTGGGCGCAATGATGCCCGGTCCGGATGGCCACGCCCTCCTGATCCAGAATAGTCCCGATATCATGCGGGTGAATCCCCTCAAGCTCAAAAGAAATTACAGCTGATTTTCTGGCGGCCGTGCCCAGAATTCGCAGGCCCGGCACAGCGGAAAGTTTTTGCGTGGCCTCAAGCAAAAGCTCATGCTCATAAGCCTCAATCTTCTCAAGCCCCACCTGGTTCAGATAATCAATCGCCGCGCCAAGCCCCACAATTTCAGTGATCGCGGGCGTTCCGGCTTCAAATTTTGCCGGAGGCCTGGCAAACGTTGTCTTCTCAATCGTCACGCTTTCAATCATTTCCCCGCCGAACTGGTAAGGATCCATTTTTTCCAGCAGCTCATAGCGGCCGTAAAGCGCGCCGATACCGGACGGAGCATACATCTTGTGGCCGGAAAAGCAGTAAAAGTCACAGTCCAGGTCCTGAACATCCACTTTCATGTGCGGCACGGCCTGCGCGCCGTCAATCAGGACCACAGCGCCGGCCTTGCGCGCCAGCGCGGTCATTTCCTTGACGGGGTTGATGGTTCCCAGAGCGTTTGAAACATGGGTCAAGGCTACAAGCTTTGTTTTGGAATTTAAAAGTTTGCGGTACTCTTCCTGGATCAGCTCCCCTTTGTCATTCATGGGGACCACTCTCAGCGTCAACCCCCGTTCAAGGCAAAGCTGCTGCCAGGGAACAATATTGGCATGGTGCTCCAGAATGGAAATAATGACCTCATCGCCGGATTTCAAAAATTTCCGGCCCCAGCCGGCCGCGACCATATTCACGGCTTCGGTAGCTCCACGGACAAAAATAATTTCTTCAGCGCGCGGCGCGTTGAGAAATCTGCGGCACTTTTCGCGCGCGTCCTCACAGGCAAACGTGGCTTCCTGACTGAGCGCGTAAACCCCGCGGTGAATATTGGCGTATTCATGGCGGTAAAAACGTT
>CAZIQJ010000128.1:0-7091 GCA_964541285.1 uncultured bacterium
GTCTTTAATGGCCTTGTCAGAAGTTGTTCCGGGAGAAAATGAAACCACGGCGGCTTCAATATGACCGGGCAGCACGATCTCATCGGTTGAAAGCTGGATATTGCCTTGTCCGTCCACCACACCGCGGACTTCAGTGCCGTCCGGAAGCGGCGTGACGTTTTCAGGGACCGGCATGACGGCAACGGGATCTTCAAGCGTGCCTTCGTCTTCAGGCTGGACCATGGCCCAGAGCTTGACCATGACGCGCATGGCTTTCCAGCGGTCCTGCTTGCCGGAAAGAGGAACTCCTGAGCGTTCGATACGCTCCAGAACATCGCGCGCGACTTCGGCCCGGTCTTCACCCTTGCGCACGCGGCGGTTGATTTCCGCAAGCAAACCCGCGAGGTATTCCTGGAAAGGTTTTCCGTCCGCGTAAACATGGTCTTCGGACAGCCAGCCGTCCGGAATCATTTTCTTCCAGATACGGTTGAGTGAGTAAGTCGGCTGAATAAAATTGTAAATGGCGCGTTTGGCCGCGCGGCGGTCGCCGTTGTTGTAGGCAATGGCGGTTTCCAGAAGTTCTTCAGCCGTGATCTGGGCTTCCTGCAGGCCCGCCCAGGTAAACAGACGCTGCATGACCTCGTCCGTGACTTTGGAACGGCCTGAGAGCCAGACCGCGATTTTCGCGATACGTTCCCGGCGGACCTTGGCTTTAACGGCCGCAAGCCTGTCATGCGAGCGGAAACGTTCCTGATCGCGAAGGCTGTATCGGTATTTGAAAATGTTGCGGAGCGTGCGCTTGGCGGATTCCGGGTCCTTGACCCATTCCGTAAAGAGCGCCATGTAATGCGCTTCGCCGATAAAAGCGATTTTCTGTTTTTTGGTGGACGCGTCCTTGCGGTAATAGTCGATGCCTTCTGAAGCGGCCATGGCCAGATACACGATATCGCCCATGTACTGCTCGTCTTCCGGGCGGCTGAAATCGTTTTCAAAGAAACGTTTGGCCGCATCCTGGATCTGCTGCGCGCGCATTTTGGGCGGAAGGTTATTGGCTGCATGAAGGCTCATGGTCCCGTCCATCCAGGCCCGGAACTCTTCCCTGGCCTGCTGATACTCGGGTGAATAGGTCAGAATGCCTTCAGAGCCGGTCAGCGTATAAAGGAAATCCCGGTTCAGGGCTTTCCAGAGTTTCGCGCTGGATTCGCCGAGCATCCATGAAAAGAAAGGCGCGGCGAGAATCAGAACCGCGAAAACAGGAAACACGATGACAGCGGCCACGGTGATCCACGCAGCGGCCTGAATCACGCCGAACAGAAGCGAAACCACGGTCGCTGCCGCGGCGGCAAAAGCCGCGGTACGGAAAACCGGGTTGACGTAAATGGCGTCCAGAGCAACGAAGGTGTATTTCCAGATCGAAGCGACAAGAATCTGCGGCACGGTAAAAAGATAAAACACGGCTTCAAGCGCCAGAAAAGGAAGTGAAAGCAGCTGATATCCAAGCCAGACGATCCCCCTGAGCGGCGCGGCCGGAATTTTTTTCCATCCCTCTTCGGGCGTCAGGGCTTTGCTTGTGCCTTCCCAGGTTCCGCGGAAGCCTGTCAGCCAGCCGTGAATTCCGGAAGCAATGGAGAAATTAAATTCTTTGGATGCCAGAAATAAAACTGAAACCACCAGAGTTCCCGCTCCGATTCCAAGAGCGGTCCAGAAACCCAGACTCCAGGCCATGATCAGGGCGGCGATGCTCAGGCCCGCAATCGCGATATCGCGCACAAGTTTCAGCGGCGTCAGATTGGCAATGTAGTGATAAACCGCGAAACGCAGCGGAACCGCGATGCTCTTGAGACGGTAAAGCACCTGCAGGGTCCAGCGCACGTCCTTGAGCGCGTGACCGCGTTTCTGGATTTCTTTCATCAGCTCTTCCATGATCCAGCGGCGCTCGGCCTCGGGAATACTGGGGCCGTCCAGATTTTCAAGGTAAGGAAAACCGGGAATTTCGCTGACCGGACCTTCAAGCGCGATTTCAAAGCGCTCCTTCACGCCATTCAGAAGATAAATGTCATAGCCTTCGGCCTTGAGCTTCTCGATAGCTTCATCCACCAGGGCTTTATAGTGATCCTTGTTTTCAAGCACCACGCCGAACACACGGACTTCAGGCCCGGGCCGGACCGCGGCGGGAGTCACAGGCTCGTCAACAGGCACCTTGATTTCAGGACCGCGCTGCGGAGTTTCCGCGCGCATTTCACTGCGTTTGGAGGAAGGCGGCTCCGGATAATTGCGCGTCTTTTTGGCGCGGCCTTTTTCTTCGGTCTTTTCAATGCGGTAAGTTTCAGGAGACTGGCCATGGGTCTGAACGGAAAACTCGGGAAGACCGATGGGGCCAAGGCCGTAGAAACCGCCTTCACCCGGAGGAAGCGGTTTGTCCCCGGCTTTTTCGCGGCGTTTGTCTTCACGGTCGTTCAAAAACTGGCGGACCACGCCAAGGATGTTCACAAGCTCGTAAATGTCGACTTCCATATTATTGCCGCGCACCGTCTGCATGCCGTCGGCATCGTACTGCGACTGAGAGTTGTAGTCCGCGAAGGTCTGGGCAAGAATGGCTTTCTGGTCCTTGACCGGTTCCTTGCGGTGGTGGAGAAGCTCGAGGAACTGAAGGGTGAAGACCAGATCATCCGGGCTGGTGTTCAAAAGCTGGTTGAACTCATCCGGATATTCGGAACGACGGCCCGTGACCACGTCAATCAGACGGTAGTAACGGATGGCGTGTTCTCCGATGTTGTAGGAAAGATACCAGGTATAAAAACCGCGGACCATCTCGGTCAGAAAACCGCGGGTCAGGAAATCAAGCACCACCGCAAAAGGCACATAGACCGCGAAAGCCGCGTTCTGCATGAACTCCGGAACCAGGTCAGGCTTGAGCGCCAGCACCACAAGGAACAGCGCGGTCAGCGAAACCGCGAAAATGCCCGCCAGCGTGCTTAAGAAAAAGGAACCGATCAGAACCGCGGTGAAGCCCAGCGCCGCGGCCACGTGCGTCAGCTTGAATCCTGTGTAAACCGCTTTGCGCGTGACGTGCATGAAAGACTTGAGCGCGCGGAAATACCAGCGGCTGCCGAGGTATTTCGCGCCAAGGCCCCAGAAAAGCGAGAAGTTGCTGTTCTCCATGACATGGAAACTGTTGATACGGAAACGGTCATCGGTCAGGATACGGCGCGCAAGGCGCGGCATTTTGAGATCAAAACTGAAAAGGCGGTGATGCTTGGGAGCGATCACGACTTTCACCCGCGTACCTGCGGGAAGCTTCTTCTTGGCGATCGTTTCACGGACCAGGAAGCTCATGATATGGATACGCTTGGAATCCACGGCATAAGGCCCGGTGCCGGCTTCAAAGTTTTCACGCAGAGCGACAGGAGCGGCCACAGCGCGCGGAAATTCGCGGCGCACATAAACCTGCCAGGCCTCATAAAGATCGGCCCACTGGGCATTGCCGGCAAGCGTACTGCCGATCAGGTCCGCGGAAATCCGGATATTGAAAGTGCCGTCGCCGTTGGAACTGACTGAAAAGGCTTCAGCGCCGACAAAAGCCGAGAACATCTGCAGAAAATCAAAAAGTTTTTCAGGGCTCTTGAAATCATCCCATGCCAGCTGGGTGCCGGCTTCGTCAAACTGCGTGTGAAACTGATTGACCAGAGCGTTGACAAGTCCGGCCGGAGCGCGGAATTTCGCAGGGTCCGTCACGGTCAGCTGAATGCCGCCTTCAGGAAGGAAAACGGGGTTGGAGAGACCGAGTTCAATCCCGAGCCACTCCCCGATCCGGCGCTGCGCGATCCACTGCCGGATTTTTGAGATCCATTTTCCGCCGTTCTCGGCCAGAATACCCAGAAGCGCGCGGATCAATCCGCCCTTCAGGTAGCTGTATTCTTCTGCGATCATGGCGCGGTCCACATCCTCACGGTTCAAAGTGCGGCTGATGGATTTGCTGCCGGCAAGCGCTTCCAGTTCATTGACCTGCGTGACGCGGGCCTTGAGCGGGCTTTCATCGCCAAGCAGCCTTTCGGCAAGATGCTCTTCGCCAACGATCAGCTGATCTTTGGGCGCGGCCTCAATGCTGGCGCGAAGGCTTTCTTCAGTCGCATGCGACTCCACTTCATAAATAACTCCATTGACCGTGATCTCCTCACGCATGACAGGCTTTTTGGGGTCTGTCTCAGGCTGCGGCCGGAGTTCCTCTTCAATGGCGCGGCCAATGACGTTCATGATTCCAAAAAGCTGTTCATCGGAAACCGCGCTGGGGTTCAGCGCTTCCACGGGAAGCAGGCGGTAATAACCCAGGGCGCGGCGCACGTCTTCAATCGTGACAAAAGGCGAATCCGCCTGATAAAAAATTTCCGCGAGGACTTCGTAAGGATTACGGCCCGAAAAATTGGGGTTGGCGGCCGCGGCCAGAATGATCTGGGCGGCAAGGCGTCTGGTTCCAAGTTCGGATTCAAAAGTGCTGAGAGGGTCGGTCACGGAAGAAACCGCAGGTACCAGGCTGTCCACAAGGGACTGCGCACGGGTCACAAGACCGGAGAACATTTCATCCAGGGCGGCCCAGCGGCGCGCGTCAAAAACCAGGGTCATGTCGTAGCTGAGCATGTCCTGAGGCGTCGGCTGATAAGGCTGCCAGTCGCGGTTCACGGTTTCACGGCCGTCTTCAGTCTCAACAACCGGGCTGTCCTTGACGGACGGCTCGATCAGCTGCGGATGCATCAGGAACCAGCGCGTGGTGCGCCAGTCGCGGCGGTCCATGACCAGAATGACATTCTCGGCATCGCCCGTGGATTCAAGCAAAACGCGCTTGGCGCGGACAGCCGCGATTTCATCTTCAATAGAAGCGGGCTGGGCCGGGCGGCCGGCGAAAGCATCACGGTTTTTCTCCAGCGCGAAATTTCTCTTCATGCGGGGGTCTTCAACGCCGCGCACAAACATGTAATACGAATCGCGGATGTGACGGACAAATACGAAAGCAGGAAGCCATGCCGTCAGCCAGTAAAGCGCAGTCAGGAAAAAGAGCCTGAGCTGCATCAGAATCTGGTTTCTGAGAAACACCCATGTGACCATGCGGCCGTAAGCGTAATCGTCAGCTTCAGCCGCGCCTTCTTTTAATTCAAAGCGCCGGCGGTTGGGTTCCTGGTTCCAGTAAAGATGTTCATAAAGGTCTTTGACTTTAGGGTTGGTGGCCGCGTCATTTTCGCCCCACAGCATTTTTTCGCTTTTCCATCTTTCGGAAGTCAGGATCACGGTGTTGTCGCCCTTGGTTTCAGCGTGAGCGTCATGAAGTCTGGCTTTGTCTTTTTCGAGGAGATTCTCACGCATGGCGAGAACCGCTTCAATTTTCCGGCCCTGGACTTCAACCTGATAAAAAGACGGGTCCGGACGGTCCGGATCGAAATCAATGGCGCGGTAGACCAGGCTGTCCACGGCCAGTTCAAAATTTTCACGGCCCGACTCGATTTCAGCCTGGGTCGCAAGGCCGTATTTCTGGAAAAGATCGGAAAGGTGGTTCCAGCTGGCGGCTTCGTCATAAATGCGGACCACCTGCTTTTTCCATTCCGCTTCTCCGAAAACCTCGCGCGCGCGGGCTTCAAAAGTTTTGGTCTGCGCGAAAATCGAGAGTTTCTGGTAAAGCGGCGACATCAGGAAAATCGCGGGAAGGAAAACAACCGCGAACACGGAACCGAGAACAAACAAGGAAGTGTAGAAAAGAAGGAAAATACCGGCAAAACCCGCGATCACAGGAGCGATACGGTCCAGCGCGAAAGGCAGAAGCCGGCCCTGCGCCGCGTTTTTCCAGACATAGTCCCAGACAGGATGGCCAACCGGAGGCTGCTGCGCCGCGCGGCGGGAGCTCTGACTCGGGACGATCTCCCCTTCTTTTAAAGCCTTGTCGGTTTCATCGTACGAACCGGAAAGAAAACGCGTAGTCGCGTCAAACTGGCCCTGCGGCACTACCACCACAACCGGGTCGCCCGGCCGGGTTTCGTCCTGCACGATCTTTGAAGTAGCGGCTCCCGCCAGGGTCTCAATGCGGGCCTGCTCATCAGGCTGCATGCGCATTTCACTGCGCGCGTAAACAGCGGTCCCTGTCTTGAGAAAAGGAGGAAGGATGCGGCGGCGGTCCATAAAACCGCGGATATACTTCTGATAAGGCTCGGCCAGACTGCCCAAAAATTCGGAGTCGCCGATAAATCTCTGGTCCAGAAGAAGCTCGGGAGCCAGCGTCAAAGTATGCGTGGTGAAATCATAATGAAAACCAGGGAACTGGTTGAGGAACGCCAGAACTGCGGGGAAATTCCGGTTTAAGGCGTCCTGCGCCGCGCCGGCGTCCGCGTTCTCCGCGCCAAGATCAAACACATGGAACTCCGAAGAAATCCAGCTCAGAAAGCTGAGCGCTCCGGCGCCAAGACCAAGCGGAAGCGCGCCCGCGATTTCATCTTCGCTCGCGAAACGGACCTGGATACGGCCGTCCTGCGCCACACTCACACGCTCAGACCAGCCTTTGAATTGTTTCACGGCCCCGAGCTGGCCCAAAATCCAGAGCACAAGGTCACGCGCCATTTCGGTTTTAAAACGTCCGCGCACCTGGCTTTCCAGAATAAATTCCATGACCGTTTCCGCCTTGACCTGCTGGCCGGTCAGCGCCGGAAGAGCGTCAAGATTGGAAGCGTTGCGGGCGTTTAAAAATTCAACCTGAAGGCCTGTCCGGCTGTCATAGCGCGCCGTGCCTTTGGCGGTCAGCGGTGTGCGCTGAAGGCTGGGCGGCAATTCTTCAAAAGGAATGCTCAAATAAATCCAGCCCGTATCCGCAGAGATCTGCAGAAAAACCTGCGGTGCTCCGGCGGCCTGCGGCCGGGTAACAAAAGCGGCCTGAGTGGCAAAGGGAACATCCAGAACTGAATCCGTGTAGCCGGAAGGAATATGTCTGCGCACGACGTCGGCCGGAACAATCGAACGCACCAGGCCGTCGCGCAAATCCTGAGTCACAAAAACCTGGGTCGGACGGCCATCCTCTTCACGCTCCGCAACCAGTTCCTGAATCCGGGGACGCAGGCCCGCGCGGACATCCAGCTGCT
>CAZIQJ010000129.1:0-7074 GCA_964541285.1 uncultured bacterium
CTTCCGTGACTTTCAGGGTCACAGCCTTTGGAATTTCGGGAAGAACGGGGTTGCCGTTAAAAAACTGGATTTTTATTTCCATCTGCTCTTTGAGGTAGTACTTGTTGTCCCCCAGCGCAGCTTCCGAAATAGCGAAACTGTTGTAGCTTTCCATGTCCATGAAATGGTATCCCTCAGCGTCATGATACAGATACTGACACTGGCGGGGGTCAAGCGCTGCGCGCTCAAACTCCTCATCTGAAGCAAATTTGTTCTGGAAAGTACGGCCGTTGGTCAGCCCCTTGAAAGAGGCCTGCACAAATGCGCGTTTGTTTCCGGGCGAGCCGCGGTGGAAATCGAGGCAAACATAAAGTTCGCCCTGATAAAGAATAATAGTACCTTTGCGTAAATCGTTGGCTTCCATGTTAAAAATTCCTCCTCCAGAGGTCGCGTATTATAGCACAATCCTGGAATACGGGAAGTCTCGAGATTTGGTTTTATTCGAAGGCCATGACAGAGTAAATCCGGTCGTCTCCGGCGCCCTTCCGGACAGAATAAAAGGAGGCGGACTGGCAAGCTGTGCAAATTCCGCAGTCTGTAACCGCGGTCACCGGGACCCCGGCGGCCGCAAGCTGGTCAAGAGCCGCCGCAGCCATATCCATTTTACCTTTCTTGTCGCTCTCAGGCTTATAAAACCCGGGGAAATATTCCTGAAATTCACTCCCCACTTCATAGCAGCAGCTGCGGATAAAAGGGCCGAGCGCAACGACCAGATCCCCGGGCCTGGTGCCAAACTCATGGCTCATGGCCTCTGTCATCTCCCGCAAAATTCCCTGCTGAAGGCCTCTCCAGCCCGCGTGGGCCAGGCCAATCAGCCGCTTTTTCGGGTTCCAGTAAAACGCAGGGATACAGTCCGCGGTCTGAATAACCAGTGGAAGACCCGGCTCGCAGGTTATAAGTCCGTCTGCCTGTTCTTCTGCGGAAGGGATGTTCCGGGCGCTGACATTCAGGATACGGGGGCCATGGACTTGCCGTACCTTGACGAATGGCAGCCGCTTGCCTGTGGAATCTTCAATAAACCTGGGAAGATCTTTTTCGGTGTACTCCCGGCCGGAAAAAAAAGCGCTGACAGACGCGGGAAAACTTTTAAAAGTATGGACCCCGGAAGACTGGCCCTGCATGATCAGGCAGCTGCCGGAGTTTCCGTGGCAGGAGCGGCGGCTGGTGCGGGCTTTTCGGCCTGCGGCTCAAAAAGTTTTTCTTCGGAAAGAAGATATTCAGCTTTTTTCATCACAGGATCCGCATGAAAATATTTCCGAATGGCGCCGTCATTCAGATAATTATCAATCGCGACGAAAAGCATCCCCTGGTCCAGGGAAAAATATTTGCGCGCTACAAGACCGACCTGGGACTTGGGATTTTTGGGGTCCGCTTCAACGGTCACAGCATCATAAAATCCGTACTCCCCGTAAATATCATAGAGCTCGATCAGCTTGCGAAAATTCGCGATGGCCTGCTGCGGCACATGTTCAAGCGCAAGGCCCGTGATATGCGGCGTGACAACGCCCGGTTTGTAGCCTTTGGCGCCAAAAGGTTTGGCGCCGTATTCGGAGTATCCGCCTTCGGGCACGGATGAAGGGCTCATGCCCCATACAGGATATTTCATTTCCTCCAGCGCGTAACGGACCTGTCCTTCAGCGTGACGCTTGTCATTCAAGCCCAGACCTTCGGGCCCAAGCTCCTTTTCCTTAAGAATCAGCGTGGGCATCAAAGCCTCAAAACCAGAACCTCCCCAGCTGGGCACATACTGCAGGCCTTTCCATTCATAATAACCGCCGTAGTGCTCGTAACCATGCGTGGTTTTCTTAACGCGCGCAACAGGCTCCTGGGTCTGCCACTTATACTCGCCAGGAAACGTGCGGATCAGGCCCATGAACCAGTGGTCATCAGGAACTTCACCGCGGGCAATGGCCAGGTAACTGGTAGCGCGCGGCTCCGTATAAAAGACGCCGTAATGATAATCAGAATAAACTTCCAGATGCTGGTAGTAGCCATGGAACATCTGACGGTCCACCGGATCATAGAAAAATTTAAAATTGCCGCGGTGAATCAGCCGCTCGGCCTGCTGGGTCAGCTCTTCAGGAAACGCATTCTTGACCACGTAGAGGCCGGCAATCAGCCAGCCGCTGTCGACAAGAGAAACGAAATAGCTGGTGCGTTCCGCCGTAGTGGTATCGTAATAATTAAAAGGAAAGCCGCTTTCGTGATACTCCAGCTTTTCAAGCGTGTCCATGGTCAGGCGGATTTTTTTAACCGCTTCTTCCCGAGTGATAAAACCGAGGTCAAATCCGGCAACGACGCACATCAGGTAAACACCGATATTGGTCACGTTCGTGTAGTCGCCGATGGCCGTGGCTTCATCCAGGGGTTTGTCTTTTCCAAGAAGGATATTGTCAAGCGGCAGGCCGTGCTCCTGGTCCACGATTTCATCAAAAAACCGCCAGGTATCTTTGGCGATTTCCATCAGAAAAGCTTTGTCATCCTTAGGGAATTCTTTTTTGACAATGACCTGCTCAGGGAAATTCTTCAGACGCTTGGCCAGAAACTTCGTGAATTCCAGGCCTTCAATGCGGACCGCGGTTTTTTCTTTTTTGCGGGGAGGAAAATCCACGGCCGTGGGACCGGGATTTCCGTTTCGAACAAAACGGATATTATCCAGATAGATCGTCCCCTGCTTTTTGGAAACCATACGGTCCTGGAACACGAACACAAGTTCATCCAGGTCTTTACGGCCGATCGCGGGGTTCTGCCACGCCGCAGGGTCGCCGAAATCCACCAGGCCGGTCATTTTGTTCAGCGGAATGCTGATGGTCTGCCACTGGTCCGTGACACCGCGGACAATGAAGGACCCTTTGATCTTCTCGACTTTTTCCGTGTCTTTGTATTTTTTGATTTCAATCTTGAACGTGTCGGTAAAACCTTTTTCCGCGTCGCCGCGTACGTCAAATTCAAAATGGTCCACATGGGAAGCGTCAAACCCGTTCAGTTTTGTCCAAAACCCGTTCTGTGAAGGCACCTGGGATTCCACGCTGTAATTAAGCTTTAAAACATGATTGTCAGCCGCGGCAGGGTCGACTCCCGCAAGAGGAACCATGTCCGCGTCCGTATAGGAATCATTTTCATCTGTGGGATCAAGGTTCCAGGAACCGCTGTTTCCGTTCAGGGAATTGACAAGATCCTCGCCTTCAAAGTCAAAGATAAGAACGGGGCTTTTAGGCTCTTCGGGAGCAGGAGAAGCAGAGGCGGGCTCTTCAGCCAGGACAGGTGTCACCGGGCTGAAAACCAGGGGAAAAAGGATCAAAACGGCGCAAATACGGCGGAACAAGTTCATGACAGATGAGACGGAATGGTAAACCTTTTATTCGGTGGAGTCAAACAGGAATTAGGAAAGGTAGGACTTTAGAAGCTTCCAGGTAGCGGGTCCGGCCTGCCCTGTGGTCTTTAGCCCCTTGGCTTTCTGAAACTTCTTGATGGCGGCGCGGGTCTTGGGACCGATTTTCCCGGTAACCGTACCGCGAAAATAGCCCGCTTTTTTCAGGGCCAATTGAACGTTGCGGCCCGTGGGCTTGATCGCTTTCGGAGATGTATTTTCAGACCGCCTCAAAAACGCGGTGCCAAACTGGGAATTCACAAGAGTGCGTAAATCGCGCCAAAGAGCGTGACTGCCAAGCATGGCCACAAAAACCTTGCGGTTATTGACCACAAACTCACCGACAAAACAGTGGCGTGCAAGGCGGGTCCAGCCGGTTTTACCAATAACAGAACGGCTTGAGCGCCAAAGCATGCGATTGTGATTACGCAGATAAATTTTCCGGCCGGAATTACTTTTGATGATCAGCGTACGCGTACTGAGAGTCTGAACCAGAAACGGATAACGCTGGACCTCTCCCATAATAAGGGACATGTCATAGGCTGTGGAATAATGATTCGCCGCAGGAAGTCCTGAAGGAGTCGCGAAGTTCGAGTGGGTACATCCAAGGGCTCGTGCTTTTTTGTTCATCAAAGCAAGGAACCGGCTGCGCTGGCCGCGGCCGCCCGCATAAGCAAGGGCTTCAGCTGCGTCATTGGCTGAATTAATAAGAAGGGCGCGGACAAGCTCACGAACCCGGTAACGTTCCCCGCCCCGAAGATGAATCTTGGAAGGAGGAATCTTTGAAACATAACTCGGAATGGTCACAACTGTGTTCAGGTCCATGGTCTCAATCGCGACAATGGCAGTAAGAAGCTTGGTGGTGCTCGCAGGCTGTCTTTTTAAATGAGGGGTCTTGGCGTAAACAATGCGGTTGGTCGCATCATCAATAAGAGTGACAAAAAGTGCGGAAACTTTTTTCTTATTCATGATAAGAGTATTATCGGTCATCTGTGTAAAATCTTAACAAGAATTTCCCGGAAGTCAATAGAGGATCAAGCATAAGCGCGATAATTTATGTCCGGGAAAATATTGTCGCGGCTTTCGATCTCATGAAGCTGGGCTTCATCGATTTTTCCAGCCAGCAGCTGGTCATAAAGGCGCAGAAACCTCAAAACATGTTCCCGGGTCCTGAAAACCGCGTAAGGAACCATGGTCCCCGTCTTCATAATGAAGGCCCAGTCGCTGGATTCGGCCAGCAGAACTTCGCGCGCGGCCTGGTTCAAAGCCCTGCGCTCCAGGTGACCGGGGTGCTCAAAACGCCTGGCCAGCTCTTCCATCTTTGCGGATATAGCATGCAGGTGCCGGTAAATCCAGTCATTGGAGCCTTCCAGCCAGACCTCCGCATATCCTTTATACCCCCAGCTGGAAAAAGACGGCTCCGCAGGCTGGACATGGGGCTGCTGGCTCAAATAATGAGGCGCGGTGGTCAGCTCAAGGGTCTTGGAATCAAAATAAATCTTCCGGATCAGATAATCCAGGAACATCGGTCCCTCATACCACCAGTGCCCGTAAAGCTCCGCGTCATACGGCGCCACAATAACCGGCGGCCTGTCGATCAGCCCGTTAATGTAATCCACCTGCTTTTCCCGGTTAAACATGAAATTCCCGGCATGGTCCGCGGCTTTCTGACGGGCGCGCTCCGGGTTATAAGGCTCTTTGTGCCCCCCGTCCTTGCTGGTAATCTTGAAGTATTTGATGCCCGTATTGATCCGGAAACCATCAGGATGAATGTAGGGTTTAATGTAGTTCAGGTCCAGATCGAAGCCTGCGTCCCGGTAGTATTCACGGTATTCCACATCCCCGGGATAACCTTCCTCAGCGCTCCAGACCTGTTTTGAGGATTCAAGGTCGCGGCCAAAGGCATAAACGCCGTGAGGCGTCTGGATCGGGGCGAACACGCCGTACTTGGGGCGAGGGTCCGCGTGAAGAATACCGTGGGTATCGGTAAAGAAGTATTGAAGCCCATTGTCCTTGAGAATCTTGTCATGGCCGGGCAGATAGCCGCATTCCGCCAGCCATATCCCCCGCGCCCTGCGGCCAAACACCCTTTCATAATGGTCGCAGGCCGTGGCAATTTGCGCGCGCGCGGAAGCCGGAGTGGTCGGCATCAGCGGCATGAAGCCGTGCGTGGCGCCGCAGGTAATGATCTCAAGGCAGCCGGCATCCTGAAATTTTTTGAATGCCTGGACCAGATTGCGCCCGTAGCGGTTTTCAAAAACATCGCGCGTACGGTAAAACTTTTCCCGGTACATTTCAGCAAGGCCGCGGAAAGCCGGATCCGTACGGGAAGTGCGGTCCACTTCCTTTTCAGAAAGCTCTATCAGCTTGTTAAGGTGGCGCATATACCGCTCCTGAAGGAGCGGATCCATAAGCATGGAGGCAAGGGGCGGCGTGACCGACATGGTCAGACGGAAGCGCACGCCTTCAGCCAGAAGGCGGTCGTAAATTTCGATCAGCGGGACATAAGTGTCCGTGATGGCTTCATAGAGCCAGCGTTCTTCAAGAAAGTCGGCATGCTCGGGGTGGCGCACAAAAGGAAGATGCGCGTGCAGGACCAGCAGGAGAGAGCCTTTTTTCATACCATCATTTCTATGGACGCTTTTTCGTGAAGTGCGAGAAAAATTCTGATCCCCGGCCCAGTTTTCCCCCGCCCGAAAGGTTGTATAGCTCATCAAAGTTTTCCGGAACCCACTTCGGGTCGATATTGTCCGAAGGACGATTGCGCGGCGTCCGGACACGGTTGGATTTCACAATGGAATGAAAACGCCCCTGAGAATCCAGAATACCAAGCTCTGCCTGAAACTGGGTATTGGGAATACCCAGGCAGACATACCAGTTCTTGGCGTCGAGCGAAACATCGATATCAAAAAAAGTTCCGGCGTCCAGATTATGGATGCGCAGCTTGGCGCTTGCCGCAGGGTCCCTTTTAAAAATGCTCTGCATCCACTTCCAGGTCTCACCTGAAAAATCCCAGTAAGCGTAAGCCCATTCCGTGTCCCTGACCAGAAGTACAAGCTGGGTCTTGTTATATGAAAACGGAAGATCCTGGCGCGCAGGCAGCTGCGTGCGCTTCCGGGAGTACGCAAGCCTCACGCGTACAGTCTTTCGGGCCTGGACTTTTTTTCGGGAAATTGAACTACGGGAAGAAGTGTTTTTAGTGCGCGCAGCCGGACGCTTTTTTGCGAGGCGGCTGGACGCCTTTTTCGAGCCTGAACTGGAGTTGGAGGTTCTTGCTCTTTTCTTTTTCATAATTTGTGATATGATGCGGGCTAACGCTGTTCCGCACGGGTTTTAATTATAGCCTTACCTCCCTTGGGACACAACCTTTTTAAATGTTTTATGGTGGGCGTAGCTCAGCTGGTTAGAGCACAAGATTGTGGATCTTGGGGTCGCGGGTTCGATCCCCGTCGGAGGCCCCATTTGCTCCCCTCGGATGAACGCATTAACAGATGATGCGTTCATTCCAGGTTGGAGAACGGACCCCATTTGCAACCCTCGGACGAACTCATTTGGAGTAGACTCAATAACTCCGAGGGGTTCGTCCGAGTTTTTTGTAGGGCTTTTGCTCGAACGTTTTGCGGGTTCAGCTTTCTTGGCGCCCTCAGCCACCAATTGCCGGCGGA
>CAZIQJ010000130.1:0-1835 GCA_964541285.1 uncultured bacterium
TGTTGTCATGATCCACCCGGACGGCCAGTATGATCCCGAATTTTTAAAGCCCATTATCGAGCCTATCCTGAAAGGGCAGGCGGACGTGGTGCTGGGGTCCCGCATGCTGCACAAAAAAAACGCGCTCAAGGGCGGCATGCCGGTTTATAAATTTATTTCCAACGTGTTCCTGACTTTCACGGAAAACCTCGCGCTCGGCCTCCGGCTTTCGGAGTACCACACCGGGTACCGCGCCTACAGCCGCCACTTTCTTGAAACCATTCCCTTCATGCGTAATTCCAACGACTTTGTTTTCGATACGCAGGTGCTTGTCCAGGCCGCGCACATGAAAGCGCGCATCAAGGAAATTCCGGTGGCCACGATTTATTTCAAGGAGGCGTCTTCCGTCAATTTTTTTAATTCCACCATCTACGGCCTGAAAACGCTCGGCGTACTTGTCCGCTACCTTCTCCACAAGTGGAACATTTTCCGCTACCGCCCGCTCGTCGCCTGATCTTGGAACACGAAAATCCATTCGAGTCTTTCTTTAAAAATCCCGTTTACCTGCGTTTCAAAAACCATCTCTACAATTACCGCCTTCGCCGCGAAGCCGTCCGGAAAGCCCTGAGGCCGGAACCAGGCTCGATCCTTGAAATCGGCTCCGGTGTCTCGACCATGGCGGACGGTCTTCCGGATGTTTTCTTCAGCGACCTGTCGTTTGAGGCGGTTCGCTCCCTGAAAGAAAAGGGGATTGCCAAACGCGCCGCGGCCATGAGCATCACGGAGACGGGCCTTAAATCCGCGGCGTTTGATACCGTGATCTGCTCCGAAGTTCTTGAACATATTCCCGACGACGTGGCTGCTTTCAAGGAACTTTACCGCGTCCTGAAACCCGGCGGGCATCTGATCATTACTGTTCCGGTCCATGAGCGTTATTTTTCAAGCGACGACCACTTCGTAAGCCACTTCCGCCGTTACGCAGTCAAACCGCTGGTCCGCTGGCTCAGAAAAAGCGGCTATGAAGATCTCCGGCTGGTAAAAGTGACTGGGCTGCTGGACAAGGCGGCACTGATGGTGCTGGTCGCTTTCTATGAAGCCTTTATCGGGAAGAAAGAGAAAACGAAGCAAAGCCCGGAAAGCGCAAAGCTGGGGAATTTTCTGCTGACGTGCCTTTTACCGTTCTACATCGCGGCCAACTGGCTGTTCGGCCATCTGGTAAAACTCGAAGCCAGGACCCTTCCGCTTTCTTCAACCGCGACTGTTCTTATCCACGCGGTCAAAAAATAATCAGACAGAAGCCGGAGATTTGGCTGGGAGAAGAAAAGTCGGGCCGGAAGCGGCCGGGGAGTAGTTCTTGCTCCGCCTCTTGAACCAGAAGCGGAAAGCGTCCAGAAGCGCGTAGGACATGATCTTGAAATTCAGCGATGAGCGGCCCGTCCTGCGGCCGCGGTGATTCGAAGGCACTTCCTTGATTTTGTAACCCAGGTCATGCGCCTTGATGATGATTTCCGGCAGCATGAAAAGCGATTCGGACTCCAGCTCGATTTTCTCAAAAAGCTCGCGGCACCAGGCCTGCGACCAGTTGTAATCGTTGATCCTCATTTTAAACATGAAGTTCAGCTGAAAAATATAAACCACGGAAAGAAAAAAGCGGTGGAGTTTGTAGGCGTTTCTCTGCCAGCGCACCCCCAGCACCAGGTCCGCGTGCTTTTCGCTCTCCGTAAGCAGAGGTTCCACAAAGCTGGCGATTTCAGAGAAGTCGAACTCTTCGTCCGCGCCAATGTCCATGAAATATTTCCCGCGCGCTTGTTTCATCCCGTCGCGCATGGAGCGGTTGTAGCCCTGGTTCTGGTCGT
>CAZIQJ010000130.1:1845-7049 GCA_964541285.1 uncultured bacterium
GATCGCGGAATACGCCCTGGATATTATGCTGTTCGTTGTAAACGGGGATAATGAAACTGATAAGAGGCGCTTCAGTCATGCAGGGAAAATATCGGAAGTGCCGGGGCTTGTCAAGCAGTACAGCGCCCGGAAAAAAGCCTTGGTAGGCTTGCGGCTATTTGTTAAACTTATGCCATTACTTAACTTATGACAAAAAATCAGCCTGAAGTCCGGATCGTCATCCTCAATTACAACGGCGAAGCCCTGCTTCCGCAGTGCCTGCCCAGCATCCGGGAAGCCGCGCAAAAAGCCTCTTACCCGGTCCATGTGACCCTTCTGGACAATCAAAGCAGGGACAAAGCCCTGGATTATGCGCGCCGGGAATTTCCGGAATTTGACATAGAACTCGCCCCGGAAAATAAGGTCCTGTGCTCCTACAACGCGTATCTTAAAAAAATGAAGGAACCCATTGCCATTCTGCTGAACAATGATATTCGCGTGGCCCCTGATTTCATTGACCCGCTTGTCCGTCCGTTTCTGGAAAACCCGGACACGTTCCTGGCCGCGCCCAAAGTCATGAGCTTTGACGGCAGCACGGTAGAGGCGGGTAAAACTATCGGGGAATACCGCTGGGGCCTTTTCTGGTCCAGCGCGCGCTATCCGGGCTTTGAAAATGAAATGAACCAGCGTTCCGAAACCTTCTCATCGGGATTCGGAGCCTTTTCCCGGGAAAAATTTCTGGAGCTGGGCGGGTATGACGAGCGGTTCCTTCCCGGAATTTTTGAAGACGCGGACATCTGCCTGCGCGCGCGCAGGGCCGGCTATAAATTATTTTACGAACCTGCCAGCATTGTTTTTCACATGGGGCAGGCGAGCTTCAAAAAAGCTTTTGGTCCGGACCACGTGGCCGCGCTGGCGCACCGCAATAATTTCCTTTTTTTGTGGAAAAACTTCTCCGGCCCCGTATTCTGGTCCACGCATGTTCTTTTTGCGCCTCTGCGTATCCTGTGGGGCCTGGTCCGCGGCAAAACCGCCCTGGCCCGCGGATTTTCCGCCGCCCTTAAACGGAACAGGGAAATCTCATGATCTCCGTGTGCCTGATCGTTAAAAATGAGGAAAAGCATATTGAAGCGTGCCTTGACTCTGTGGCATGGGCGGACCAGATCGTGGTTGTCGACAGCGGCAGCACGGACCGCACGCTAGAGAAAGCTCGCCGCGCCAAACTCTCTATTTATCAGCACCCATTCGTGAACTTTGCTGAGCAGAAAAATTTCGCGCTTGACCAGGCGACCGGCGACTGGATTTTTTTTATCGACGCGGATGAACGCGTCACGCCCGCGCTGGCCGCGGAAATCCAGGAAACCGCCAAAAACGGCCTGCAAAAAGTTTTTGAAGTCCGCCGCCAGACTTTTTTTCTGGGGCACCGTCTCCGTTTCTCCGGCACGCAGAACGACGCGCCGGTGCGGCTTTTCCCTCGCGGCAAAGCCCGCTTTGAGCAGCCTGTGCATGAAACCCTGGTAACACCGCTCCCGACCGGAAGGTTAAGAAACGCAATGCTTCATTACACCACGGAAACCCACGCGGAATATGAGGCAAAACTGGAGCACTATACGGACCTTGAAATTCTCGCCATGAAAAAAAGGGGAAAGAAAGTGACTCTGATCGATCTGCTTCTGGGCCCTGCGGCCAAATGGATCAAACTCTACCTGCTGGAGCTGGGAATTCTCGACGGAGCAGGCGGCTGGGAATTTGCCCGTCTTTCCGCATATTATCACTATGTCAAATGCAGGAAATTTCTAAATGCCCGCTCCTGACCTGCGCGCTCCGGCCTTAAAAACCTTTTTCGAACGTGTGTGCTTTATTGCCGCGGCCGGTCTGTGGCCAGCGCTGACTTTTTCCCAGGCCTTGTCGGAAATATTTTTCGTGACCGCTCTGGTCTCCTGGATCTTCTGGAAGTTTCCGGATTTTCGTCTCCGAATTTCACGCACCACGCTGATCCTCCTGGGTGCGCTCGCGGCATGGACCGCGCTGACACTTCTCTGGACCGAAGCCCCAAAACCCAGCTTCAAGGGCTGTATTCGCATGTTCAAGCATGTGCTTTTATTTTTAATCCTGGCGGACGTGCTTCCACGGGCTTCGCGTCTTGAGAAATGGGAAAAGGTTTTTCTCTTCACTTTTCTGATCACTGCCCTGAACGGCTGCGCGCAGAAAATCATCGGCTTTGACCTGATCCGTCATATTCAGCCCCAGGACTCCGGCGCGGGCATGCGGCTCAGTTCCAGCTTCAAAACCTACGGTCTGTTCGCCAGCTACCTGGTTATCAGCATTCCTGTCATCTTCGGCCTGCTGATGAGCGGACGGAAGTTTTCCAGGACCTGGTATTTTCTGCTCCTCCTGCTGCCGCTGGGTCTTTTCCTGCTTTTCATGACCCGATCAAGAGGCGCGGCCCTGGCTTTTCTGACCGGCGTTTTCTTCCTTCTCCTCGTCCGCCGCAGGTTTTTCTGGATCGTTTCCGGTTTTATCATCATGCTCGTGGGACTCGCGGCCCTGCCGCGCGGCATGGTTATTCACCTGGACGCGGAACTGAAGGAACAATCTATTGTGGAACGTTTTTATCTGTGGGACCGCGCCGCGCATGTCATCAAGGCAAAACCATTCACAGGCACGGGCATCAACACCTACGCCGTGACGCACCAGAAATACGACAAGACCCAGAGCTGGCGCGTTAAAAACTATTACGCGCACAACGGCTACCTTCAGACCGCGGCGGAAACCGGCATTCCCGGGCTTTTGATTTTCCTGGCGCTTCTTTTTTCCATTCTTCTTCAGACCCGGAAAGTGACGGGGGGAGTCCGCTCTGCCGCGCCGGACTTGGCCTGGAAAATTCTGGGCACAGGCATCGCGGCCCTGAATTTTCTGGTTTTTGCCATGGTCGACACGGTCCTTCACAACCCGGGCGCAGTCCTTGGCTTCTGGTACATTCTGGGCGTTCACCAGGCCTGTCTTATAAGCTCTCAAAACAGCCTTGAACCCCGTCTGCAAACAGGGTATCCTAACCCCTTTACAGGCAAGGACTAAAATAAATGAAAATTCTCGGAATTTCGGCTTTTTACCATGACTCCGCGGCCGCGCTTGTAGTTGACGGCAAGATTGTTGCTGCCGCGCAGGAAGAGCGCTTCAGCCGCCGCAAGCATGACGCTCGCTTTCCCAGGCTCTCGGTCGAGTTCTGCCTCAAACAGGCCGGCATTGAATCCAAAGACCTGGACTATGTCGCGTTCTACGAAAAACCCTTCCTGAAGTTTGAGCGCCTCATGGAATCCTACATGGCGTACGCTCCGCACGGCATTGCCTCCTTCGTCAAGGCCATGCCCCTGTGGATCAAGCAGAAGCTGTGGATCAAGTCCGTACTGGAAGACGAGCTCGGCTATTCCGGAAAAACGATTTTCACCGAGCACCACGAATCGCACGCGGCTTCCGCGTTTTTCGCTTCCCCCTTTGATGAAGCGGCCATTATCACGGCTGACGGCGTAGGGGAATGGGCCACGGCAAGCTATGGCGTAGGGCGCGGCAATAAAATGAACATCCTTTCCGAGATTCATTTCCCGCACTCACTTGGCCTTCTTTATTCCGCTTTCACTTACTACGCGGGCTTCAAGGTCAACTCGGGCGAATACAAGCTCATGGGCCTGGCGCCTTACGGCCAGGGCAAATACCGCGATTTGATCATGAAAGAGCTGATCGACCTGAAAGAAGACGGTTCCTTCAGGCTGAACATGGATTATTTCGACTATCCCGCAGGACTTCGAATGATCAACAAAAAATTCGAAGACCTTTTCGGCGGCCCGGCCAGACGCCCGGAATCGAAGCTGACGCAGAAGGACATGGACATTGCCAAGTCCATCCAGGAAGTCACGGAAGAAGTCATGCTGAAAATGGCGCGTCACGTACACAAAACCACGGGCATGAAAAACCTTTGCCTTGCCGGGGGAGTGGCCCTGAACTGCGTGGCCAACGGAAAAATCCTCCGCGAGGGGCCGTTTGAAAATGTCTGGATCCAGCCTGCGGCAGGTGACGCGGGCGGTTCGCTGGGCGCCGCGCTTTTTACCTGGTATCACTATCTGAACAATCCCCGTAAAACCAACGGCAAGGACATTACCGGGGGTTCTTATTTCGGCCCGTCTTACTCCAACGACGAAGTCGAAACCTTTTTAAAATCGCGCAATATTCCATTTACCAAACTGACGGACGAAGAATTGCCCGGAAAGGTCGCGGACCTGATCGCCCAGGAAAAAGTCATCGGCTGGTTCCAGGGGCGCATGGAATTCGGTCCGCGCGCGCTGGGCAACCGTTCGATTCTCGGCGATGCCAGATCACCCAAAATGCAGGAAGTCATGAACCTGAAGATCAAGTTCAGGGAAAGTTTCCGTCCCTTTGCCCCCTCGGTGCTGCGGGAAAAAGTTTCCGACTATTTCGAACTGAACTCCGACAGCCATTACATGCTGCTGGTAGCTCCGGTGAAGAAAAGCCTGCAGAAGCCCATGACCGCGGAGCAGGAAAAACTCTTCGGTCTTGAAAAGCTCAACATTCCGCGCTCCTCGCTGCCGGCCGTGACGCACGTGGATTATTCCGCCCGCGTCCAGACCGTAACCAAAGAAAACAATCCGCGCTTTTATGCGCTGCTGGACCAGTTTGATAAAAAGCACGGCTGCGGAGTCGTCATCAACACTTCCTTTAACGTCCGCGGAGAACCCGTGGTCTGCACGCCGGAACATGCCTTCATCTGCTTCATGCGTACGCAGATGGATTATCTGGTCGTGGGGAATTACCTGCTGGATAAAACCGTTCAGAAACCTCTTGAAAAAGACAGTAACTGGCTTAAAGAATTCGAGCTGGATTAAAAAATATGCTTAAACATATCCTTGAAGACATCAAGAAAATCAAGAGCGAGAAAAAACAGCTGCGCGAATTTGGTGTGGTTATGGGAATTTTCTTCGCTATTCTCGCGGCCGTGGCCTTCTGGAAACACCGCCACTGGATGGTGCCCTCAGGCATCTCGGCCGCATTCTTTGCCCTTGCCTTTATCAAGCCCGCCGTGCTTCTTCCTGTCCAGAAAATATGGATGGGAATCGCCGTGATCATGGGTTTTTTCATGTCCCACGTGATTCTGGCCGTTCTTTTTTACCTGGTTCTGACTCCCATCAGCCTGCTGGCCCGGATCGCGAATA
>CAZIQJ010000131.1:0-7045 GCA_964541285.1 uncultured bacterium
GAGAAACTCAAAACCAACGGAGTGAATGTTCGCTCCGAAATGGTGGACCTGCAGTACCGTCTGGCCGCGCCCTGGCAGGCGCTGATCATGATGCTTCTGACGGTTCCTTTCCTGGCCCGGACCATGAACCGGCGCGCAATCGCGCTTCAGGTCCTGCTTTGCGTGGGAACGATTTTCGCCTTCCATGTGACCGGCGCGCTGGGGCTGGCGCTCGGCAAGGCGGGAAAAATCCTGCCGTTTTTAAGCGCCTGGGCGGGAAATATTATTTTCGCGGTCGGCGCCCTGCTGACCATCGACAGAGCCAACCACTGATCCCCTGATTCTCTTCAGGGCTTCCTGCACCGTGACCGGAAGCAATCCATACTCCAGCGCTTTTCGAAGCGCGAACCGTAATTCCGTGGGCGAAGCGCCGCGCGGAGTCGGCATGGGATCCACATCGTGGTTATAAAAAATCAGCCAGCCCTTTTCACGGGCGGCTTTTCTGACCAATATCTCGATATCGTCTGCCGGAGTACGAAAAACAGGATTGGCCCGTAAAAGGTTTAAATCGACCTCCCCTGAGTTGACTCCCCCATGCGATGACCGCATGGAGTCATAAAACCCTGAAAGCGGGCCTTTGATTCCCCACTCCGCGTCTGACGGATATGAGAAATTCCGCAGCTCACAGCCGAACTCCCCGCGGACAACTCGCCGGTTCTCTTCGCAGTCCTTCAAAAACGCCGGCACATTGCGAAGCCCGGAGCTTTCCCCTGAATAGGAATGACAGGCGATCTCATGCCCGTCACGGATCAGCTGGGAAATATGCTCTTTGCCCAGGAAATAAGGGTTCCCGAAGTTCACGCCGGAAATATAGAACGTGGCCCGGCAGTTTTTCTCTTCAAGAACGGGAATACCCTGCGTGAACGCAGTGGCGGGAACATCATCAAACGTGAAACTGACAAGAGGCTGATCCAGCCTGAGGGGAATGCTGCGGGCCGCGGTTTTACAGGAAAGCAGGAAGCGGGCTTCGCGGAACCCGCTTCCCATTATTTCCAGAAGGCCTGATCTCATTTTTCACGCCGGGCGCAGCGCCCCGGCAAAGGCCTTTATTCAATGACCGTCACTTTTTTCATGGAGATCGCCGTCAGAGGCTTGTCACGGCCGTCACGCTGGGCCTGGGCGATCTTGCTGACAACGTCCATCCCCTGCGTGACTTTTCCAAAAACAGAATGCCGTCCGTCAAGCCAGGGCGTAGCCGCGTCCGTGATAAAAAACTGGCTGCCGTTGGTGTTAGGTCCGGCATTGGCCATGGAAAGAATGCCTGCCTGGTCATGCTTGAGTTTGGGAGAAAATTCATCCGCGAAAGAATAGCCGGGGCCGCCCGTGCCGGTACCCGTAGGGTCGCCGGTCTGGATCATGAAGCCCGGAATGACGCGGTGGAAAATAATGCCGTCATAAAAACCGGCCTTCGCCAGTTTCTTGAAGTTTTCCACGGTTTTGGGAACTTCTTTTTCATAAAGGTCCGCGTAAATATCACCCACAGTAGTTTCGATTTTAATCTTCACGATCCCCTCTTCTTTTACGGTTTCCGCCGCGGAGACCGCGGAGGCCGCCTGCGCGGAAAGCGCGGGCTGAACGGTTGAGTCAGTCTGAACGGCTGTCTGAGTGCGGGCGCAGCCGGCGCACAGAAGCAGAAAAAATAAAAGATGCCTTTTCTTCATGGTTTTAATTCTCCTTCAGAGGTTTGCGGTTGGGTTCCGGTTTTCTTTTTCGCCGGCATGGCCGGAAGATTGATTTGGCCCTGGATGCGCGGAGGCGTGGACATGTTCCCCAGCCTGCCTGAAAGCGACTCCATGCGCTCCTGGATCATCTGCAGCGCTTCCGAGCTTTGTTCATAAGGTTCGTCATCAGCGGGAGGCAGAGCTTCTGAAGCGGCGGTAAAAAGGGCCAGGCAGAAAAAAACTGCCGCGGCCTTAAATTTGAGTTCCATCTGGAATATAAACGTCCTTCGGGATGATCACAATGCCGTCCCGGATATAATAATTCTCCGCGTCCAGCTCCATGATTTTCTTGGCATTGGTAATCGTGACGTCATGACCGACCTTCACGTTTTTGTCCAGAATGCAGTTTTCAATCCTGCAATTCTTCCCGATGCCCATGAACGGCCCCTTGCCTTTTTCCGACTCGTAATAGTCATTACCCATGATCACGCTGTTGCGGATGACGGAGCCTTTACGGATGACGGAACGAAGGCCGATGATAGAGCCTTCGATTTTGGATTCCTCAATAACGCAGCCGTCGGAAATCAGCGTGTTCTTCATCTCGGCGCTCAGGATATTGGTCGGAGGAAGAAAGCGCGCGCGCGTAAAAATAACGCCGCGAGGGTCGGAAAAATTAAAGTCCGGAGAAGGCCTGGTCAGATCCATGCTGGCTTCGTAGTAGCCTTCGATCGTCCCGATGTCGCGCCAGTAGCCGTTGAACACATAGCCGTAGGCCTGATACTTCTCAATGGCCTTGGGGATGATTTCCTTGCCAAAATCCGCTTCGCGGCCGGACAGAAGGTCAATGAGCACGCGGGCCTTGAAAACGTAAATCCCCATCGAAGCCAGGTAAAGCTCGTTCTTGGATTTGACTTCAAAAATATTGCGGATGGTTTCCGGCATAATAAAGGACTTGATGCTTTCCTCCGGCGAAGGCTTTTCACGGAAAGCCGTGATATGGCCGTTGGCCCGGATCTGCATGATACCGAAATGCCGGGTCTGCTTCTGAGGAACCGGCACGGTCGAAATGGTCACGTCCGCGTTCTTTTCCTTGTGGAACTTCACGATCTCGCGGTAGTCCATGCGGTAAAGATGATCGCCTGAAAGAATCAAAACCGTGTCGTCCTCGCGCAGGTGATAATGCGGAATGTGCTTGCGCACCGCGTCCGCCGTCCCCTGAAACCAGTCGGTATTGGCCAGCGTCTGCTCAGCCGCCAGAAGTTCCACGCTGGTCTGGTGGAAAAACTCATAGGGATAGGTGCGGTGAATGTGGCGGTGAAGCGAGGTGGAATTGAACTGGGTCAGAACGAAAATTTTCTGCAGGCCGGAATTGATGGAGTTGGAAATCGGAACGTCCACCAGGCGGTACTTGCCGCCGATCGGAACTGCGGGTTTGGAACGGTAGCCTGTCAGCGGGAAAAGCCTCTTGCCCTGGCCGCCCCCGAGAATCAGGGCCGTGACGTCATTTCTCATGCCTGGTTTTCTCCACAATGTCCTGCGTTTGAAAATGTTTCCACAAAACACCCCGGAAGGTGTCGTTCTCTTCCATCAGAAGCTCCAGCTGCCTGCGGATCTTCTGGATGAAAACCGCTTCCCCGGGGTAACGTTCCTTGTTGACCAGCAGCTCCAGGCGGCCGACGTACTGGTCAATCATGACCGCGTTGGACCGGATCTGCTTTTTTAAAATCCGCACTTCCTCATCCGTCAGGCCTGAGGATTCGTGATCCAGCTCTTTTGAAATTGTCTGCGGCAGTTCAAAACCAAAATGAAAAAGCATTATTTTGCGTACCTCGCCAAAATCAGGTCCAGATCTTTCAGGAATTCCGTCTTGGAGTAAACCCTGTGGCAGCCCGCCCGCTGAGCCTCATCTTTGAGGGGCGTCTTGAATCCTGCGGAGAGGTAACCCACCGCGGCCACATCCTTAAATTCGGCATTCCCGCGTATTTCTTTGAGAACTTTAAACGCTTCAGCCTCGCAGGAGTCAAAATCCATGACAATCAGCACCGGCCGTTCCTGCCTTATCTTACCTATCAAAGCTTCCGATTGGTCAAAATTATGCACCTGAAGGCGGCAATGCCTGGCCGACTGGGCGATCCTTGAAGCCACCGCGATATTTCTGGAAAGCCCCCAGATCATTCCCCCGGTGCGTATTCCCGGCGCGAAATCCGGCCCGCCGCCGTCATAAAAACGCATACGCTCCGTTACGACCGCAAACTTCCCCGCTTTCCGGCAAAAGGCCGTTTGCCTCACGGGCGGGAATCCCCCTGAGTCCGGGCCGCAGCCTCCTGGTCCGGAGCTTCCATCTTTTTCAGGATGCGGATTTTTTCAGCCGCGTCCTGGGCAAGAGCAATGGGAAAAGTAATGGTCTTGAGTTCATTCTCAGCCGCGGTCCAGTCCTTGCGGCTGATGGCGTCCAGCGCCGCCTTGTAACGCTGCTGCACAGGTTCCAGGTTTTCAGGAAGAAAACTCTGGATGACCTTGCGCTTTTCATGCACGTCCTTGCGGATATCTTCAATGTCCGCGGTCGCGGGCGTGGGCGCGTGAAGGTATTCAAAAAGCGCGGGGCGTATGCCTTCATCAACCTGGGCAATAGCCGGCGGATAAGGGTCCAGCTCCCCCACGATATGATCCGGACGGCTGAAGTCTTCGATCCTTCTCTGCAGGTCAACTACATGACCGTAGGCTTCCTGCCAGGATTTTTTATCCACGGCCGCAAGCAGCTTTGCGTAAACTTCCGTCATTTCCTTTTCCTTGACGCGAATGGTCCGCTCCGCCATGGACGAACTGACCGTGCCGATTTTGGCCAGTGTGTCATTAATATAGGAGCGCATCATGGTCAGGGCCACGGCGCGGTGGCGCTGAATGCTGTTGGAATAAATGGGAAAAGCCAGGGACTCGACCCACAGGTTGCGGGCTTCCAGAAGTTTTTCATTTTTAAACGCTTCAACCGCGGCCTGATACTTGGCCGTAAAAAGGTCGTAGAGTTTTTTCTTGTAGCTGCCGGGAAGCGGCACCTGGTAATAGCGCTCCTGCTGCGCGATCAGGTTTTTGAACTGTTCAAGCGTCCAGGTCTGGGAAGGCAGCCTCTCGACAAAACCGGTACTGAAACCCGCCTTGTTTTTGAGGATCTTTTCTTCTTCAGGGCTGAGCGGCCGGTCCGTGCTGAAATCCAGGCGGCGGTTCAGAACATTCTGTTCTTCCTGCGTAATGCCTGCGGACGGAGAAGCCGGCGGAGGCTGCTTTTCTCCGCCTTTCTTGGGCCTGGCCTTGTCTTTGGCCGGGGCCCCGGGTTCCGCCGCCGGAACGCCTTCAATCTCAACAGACGGCGCCGGCTTTTCCCCGCTTTTGCCGAAAAACTTCCCGGCCGCGGGAGCAATCAATGAAATAAAGAAAAGTCCAAGCGCCAGAACGGCGGCAATCAAAAGGGCGGGAATCAGGCCCAGAGGAAACGCCCTGCCTGTTTTTTTCTCAGGCTTCGGAGCGGATGAAGCGCGCGGCGCGTCGTCTTCCCTTTTGACGGACGTGCTCCAGAAACAGGAAGGGCATTCAAGCACTTCCCTTTCTTCAGCTTCAAATTTTTTTCCGCAATGAGTGCAGATGTAACGGACAAGCTTCATAATATTAAGATGCCATTATGGACGCATGAATTCAAAATTTCCATATAAAAACCAGCTCACTTCCAGGAGATTCTAGTAAATACTTGTCATGTAACCGGCCCATAAAATCGCGTGCCGGTTCGCGGCCTTATACGCCTCCTCCATCTGCCGGGCATCTTCGCGGAATTTCAGCATCGCGGCTTCAGGCGCGGCCTTCTGCGCAGCCCCGCGGGCAAACAGGTAAAACCCGTCTTTCTGGAAAACAAGGTTCCATCCGCTGTTTACCAGCAGGCCTTCAACAATTTTCAGCAGCTGGCTGACTGGAACCTGAAAAAATAAAATATCCATGCTCCGGACAAAAAATCCGGAGTTCGGTCCGGCCGTGTAGCGAAGGTGAAAAAGCAGGTACTGCGCTTTTCCGGCATCGCAGCGGCTTGGATAAGTCTGGATCCATCTCCGGTGAGGAAGGTGCGGCCCAAGATTATTCTGCACGCAGACCGGAGCGTCCTGAGGAATCAGGCCGGCGGCCTCCTTCAGGGTCTCGCGTTCCGGCAGCAGGCTGAAATTCTCCCACGATGCGCCAATGCCGTAAGGCAAGGGAGAGAAAATGAGTGACAAAGCCACGGTCGCCGCGCCCAGATAAGTCAGGCCAAGAGAAAAATGAGGCCCTTTCCTTTTAATATTTTTTTCTGCGGCAAGAACACAGGCCATGATGATGACAGCTTCACAAATGACCCAGTAATAAGAGCCGGTCAGCCGCGTGGACCAGGCGATTTGAGATAAAAGCCCCAGGCTCATGGGCGGCAGAAGAAGGAGCAGCATGGGCCACGCGCAAAGGCCCGCGAACGCGCCGCAAACCAGAAAGTAGGCGGGCAGGCGCAAATGATCAAGTCTCAGCATCACGGAAAAAACTTTTTCAGGATGCCGGACCATGGACATCAGGACTTCCGAAGGCGTGCGCCCCAGATATTCATAGCGGTAGCTGAGCTCCCTGACCAGCTGCTTTCCTCCATTTAAATACGGATTGACCACCCCGAGAAGAAAGAACGCATAGAGAGCGCTGACCAGCATGAGAACCACGCCCTGGCGGGGCTGCCCCGCGAAAACCAGGTAAATTCCCAGCATGAACAGAATCGGAGAAATATCCTCCTGGCATATCATGGCCAGAAAAACAAAAACCCATGCCATCCCCGGCCGCCGGGTTTCAAAAGCCCAGACCGCCCAGACAATAAAAGCGGCGGCAAAAGTCAGAATGTGAAAATCAAAAAGATTCGCGTCATGGACAAGCGGACTCAGCCAGAAAGCCAGCGGAGGCACCAGGCACCACCGGCTGCTTCCAAGACGCGCGCGGGCGAACAGGTAAAGCCCCACCCCTGCCAATGCGCAGGCCAGACTTGTCAGGACAAGGAGCAGCTCCGGGCCTGGCCACAGGCGGTACACAAAACCCAGAAGCCAGAAAATAAAATTCGCGTGAACAGCCAGGCGGCTGCCCATCTGCCCTTCGCCGGGCGCGAGATTGGAGGCAGGCATGTAAAAATCTCCCTGGGAAGCCAGCCACACGGCCTGGTCCATGCTTCCAAGGTCATTCATCTGAGTCTGAAGCCCTTGATGGGCGCGGATGGAAAAAAATGAAAAGCAGGCCAGATAGCCCATGGCCGCCGTCAGAATGATGCAGGTTTGAAGCGATATTTTCTTCAAGCCGGAGTTTAC
>CAZIQJ010000132.1:0-6999 GCA_964541285.1 uncultured bacterium
GCCATTCGGAAAAAGGCCTGATTTGCTGTCGAAGTTGTACTGAATTTCCTCGCCTTGGGCCACAGGCTGTTCTTTATGGAAGATGATGACATGACCTTTGGCCACGACGTCCTTGGTATCCGTCATGACTTCGGCGTAATCGCAGGTAATGTGCTGGTCGCGGTAGCGGACGACCACGTTGCCTTTTGCGATGATCTTTTTGTCGTTTTTACCGTACTCCAGGCTGTCAGCTACAGCTTCAACCTGGTCGGTGCCGGTCTGGAAAACGTCACGGGTGGGAATGGGAAGCGGGGTCTTGTCAGTTTTGCCCTGTTCAGCAGCGAAGACGCCGGACCCTTGAAGCAGGATCAAAAAAGCGGCGATCAGGCACGCGGGCTTCTTCAAAAACGTCATATTGTTACAAATCCTGGTGGAGAATCACCCGGTTCCGCCCCTCATCTTTAGCTTGGTAAAGGGCTTCATCGGCTTTTTGAATCAGTTGGGTGACGACCGGGCCGGGTTCTCTGGGTTCCGTCCCTCCGCCCTCGGCTGCTTCGGGGAATAAAGCGATCCCGATGCTGACCGTGACGCGGGTTTGATCGTTATAAACTTTAAAATTATGCCTGGCAATGCTGGACCGGATACGTTCCCCGATTTCCAGCGCAGTCGCCTTCCGTGTTTCAGGGATCACGACCGCGAATTCTTCGCCGCCATAACGTGATACCAGGTCGACTTTACGGAGATTTTCCCGCAAAAGCATCGCAACCTGTTTAAGCGTCGCGTCTCCGGCAAGATGACCGTATTCGTCATTATATCTTTTGAAGTGATCGATGTCTAATACTAATACCGCCAGCGGCAGGTTGTAATGCATGCTCCGCCGGATTTCCTCTTCGAAACGTTCAAGGAAATGGCGGCGCACCAGAAGACCGGTCAAACCATCGCGGATGGCCAGGTCCCTGACCGTCTGATAAAGCCGGACTTTCCGCACTTGAAGAGCCAGATAGGCCGCGAGAACCTCAAATTTTGGCAGGTCATCGGGATGAGATTCATCAAGCCGCAGGAATGCCGTTACATCTCCGTCCGTGATCAGCGGAAACACCAAAACCTGTCCCTGCTGGATCAGCTTGCGCGTGGCTTTCAGCTGCTCAAGCCATTCTTTTTCCTGGGAACTCTCCATCTCTCCGGTTTCTGTGAAAGTTTCAACCCCGCCGGCGCTGATTACAAAACTCCGGTAGACGAGCCCTTCCGAAAGTTTTTCCTGAATGACCAGCTTCAGGGACTTGAACGGAAACTCCGGAAGCACGCGCTGGTGAAGGATGCTGGCCATACCTTCGAAATCCAGATAGTCGTTGAAGTCCCGGACCACTTCAAAAAGGTCAAGAAGACCGGAGACCTGTTTTTCAAGATGATGAAGGCTTTCAAGGCGCGACTGGTGTTTTTGTTTCAGGACTTCAAGATCGCGGAAAATAGTTTCGCAGTCCCTCGCTTCACGGCCCAGGTCTTTTTGCCAGCGGAAGCGGAACAGGCAGATGCCGCCTGTAAAAACAATTCCTCCCACGCCCAGAAGAAGCATTTCCCACGACGGTGATTTGATCAGATATGCCGTGTAAATGGCCAGCAGCAGCAGAAAGCTGAACGGCAGCAGCGGACGGTAGTCGTCCTCCACAAAAAAAACAATAGCCAGCACGAGGGTTGGAAAGAAAACATAAAACTGGAGAAGGAAGTCCTCGCTCTGGAACCAGACGGTCAGGGCAAGGATGAAAAACGCAATGAAGGACAGGATCTTTTTCAGCATACCCGGTTCCTACCCTGGCGTTTGGCCGCGTAGAGGGCCTGGTCCGCGGACTGTATCAGGTTTTCCATTTCCAGCGTATCATCGGGAATGTTGGCAACGCCGATCGAAATGGTCATGGCGATTTTTTCACGGCGGATCATGAACTGGCTGGCTTCCACGGCCTTGCGCAATTTTTCAGCGATTTTAAAGGCCTCATCTTTTGAAATTTCAGGAAGCAGGACCGCGAACTCCTCGCCTCCGTAACGCGCGACCAGCCCGCTGTCCTTGATGGTGTTTTTCAGGATGCCCGCGAACTGCATCAACATCAGGTCTCCGCCCCCATGGCCGTACCGGTCATTACAAGCCTTGAAATGGTCCAGGTCACACATCAGGACAGAGAGGTTGCGGTGCGTCATGAGCGCGCGCCGGTGCTCTTCCTTTAAACGCGTGTAGAAATAACGGCGGACGAAAAGCCCCGTAAGCGAATCCTTGATGGCCAGTTCTTCGGTCTGCTCAAAGAGCATGGCGTTTGAAATCGCGGAAGATGCCAGGATCGCGATGGTGTCCAGGAGCCGAAGGTCGTCATTGGAAAAAATTTCAGGCTGTGAGGACTGGATGCGCAGGATGCCAATGACCCGGCGTTCGTGTATCAGCGGTGCGATGATCAGGCTCTTGATGTGTTCGTTACGGACGGCTTCCTTGACGTCAAAACGAAAATCCTGATGAGCGTGCGGAACAATCAAGCGGCGCTGGTTTTTGACCACCCACAGGTCAAACAGGTCTTCTGATGACTTGATAATAGCGTTTGAGTCGGGTTTGCCGTGCATGCGGTAAGCGAGGGTTGTCAGGCGCTGGCCGGACGATTCGGTCATGGCCAGTACGGTCTGGTCTCCATGCCCCACCAGGTCAGCCGCATGATTGACGATGGTCTGCGCCAGCTGGGTCACGGAAAGTGAAGCGGCCAGTTCCTCCGCCAGTTTGCGCAGGTTGTAATAGGTGGAGTACTTTTCAAACAGGATGCTGATCCCCTCGCCCTTGGCTTTGTGGCTGATTTCCAGATCGTTCTTTTCGTTCTGGTATTGTTCGCGGTCCACGGCCAGGCCCGCCAGCTGATTTTCGAACTGCTGGTCAGCCCGGTACAGGAGGTAGTAAAGCGCGGCATACTGAAGAAGAAACCAGATAAAAACCGAGGAAGCGGTCACGCTGCGGACAAAGAAAACAATGACAGCCGCGTAAACCGCGAAGACGGCCGCTCCCGCGAACCTGAACGCAAACCACCCGCCGAGAATCGGCAGGAAAAAACCCGCGAGCGCGAGCGAGGTGCGTATCAGGTAAAGTTCAGGCGTGACCGTGTTGCGGAGTTCAGAAAGCGCATTGAGGATGAGGTAGGTCAGGACAGCGCTGACCAGAATGGCAAAAGCAAGGGAGATCTGCTTTTGAAGGGTCGACCCCATACCGAGAGTTAGCCTTTAGGCTTTCATCGTTAGAAAATCGCGTCTTCTGTTTTCGGATCGAAGAAATGGGCCTTGCTCATGTCAAACACGACTTGCAGGTCCTGATTGACGGTCGCGGTGTCCTGGTTGGAAACCCGGGCAACGAATGCGTTGTTGCCGGCGTTGAGGTAAAGATAGATTTCGGAACCCATGGGTTCCACCATGTCCACCGTTGCTGTGATGGTAAATTCCGGGCGAGCGTCCTGCGCGAAAATCTTGTCGTAAATATCTTCCGGGCGGATACCGAAGATCACGTCCTTGTCGCGGTAGGGCGCGATTTTGGCGTGGTGCTGCGGAAGCAGCCGGAGCTTGATGCCGCGGTCGATAAAAAAGAAATCACCGTTCTGGGAAGTGATCTTTCCGGTCAGGAAATTCATCGGAGGTGACCCGATAAAGCCGGCCACGAACTTGTTGGTGGGATTCTCGTAAAGGTTGACCGGGTCGGAAACCTGGTGAATGGTTCCGCCCTTCATGACCACAATCCGGTCGCCAAGCGTCAAGGCTTCAACCTGGTCGTGCGTCACGTAAATCATGGTGCACTGGAGGCGGTTATGCAGTTTCTGAAGTTCCATGCGCATCTGAACGCGGAGCTTGGCGTCGAGGTTGGAAAGCGGTTCGTCAAAAAGGAAAACTTTGGGTTTGCGCACAATAGCGCGGCCGACCGCGACACGCTGACGTTCACCGCCGGAAAGTTCCTTGGGTTTGCGCTTCAGCATGCTGCCAAGCCCCAGAATTTCAGCCGCTTCCTGCACGCGGCGTTCAATTTCCTTGGCCGGGTAATGCCGAAGTTTCAGGCCGAAAGCCAGGTTTTCATAAACGGTCATGTGCGGGTACAGCGCGTAATTCTGGAAAACCATGGCGATATCGCGGTTTTTGGCCGGAACATCATTCACGATTTTCTGGTCGATCATGATTTCCCCGCCGCTGGCCTCTTCCAGGCCCGCAATCATGCGCAGGGTCGTGGATTTTCCGCAGCCGGAAGGCCCGACAAGGACTACGAATTCCTTGTCTTTGATTTCAAGGCTGACGCCTTTTACGGCGTTGACGCCTTCGGTATAACTTTTGGTGACGCTTTTCAGGGTAACGGTGGCCAAGGGATCCTCTCCGGTTAGTCGCAGTATTCCAAAAGACGCGACAGGTTTTCTTTCAGTTCCCTGCGGTCCACGACCAGGTCAATCAGGCCGTGCTCCAGCATGAACTCAGAAGTTTGAAAATCTGCGGGCAGTTTCTGACGAATGGTTTGCTCAATGACGCGGGGGCCGGCAAAACCGATCAATGCCTTGGGTTCGGCAATGATGATGTCCCCCAGCGATGCGAAACTGGCCATGACGCCGCCCATGGTCGGGTTGGTCAAAATGGAGATGAATGGATATTTGGATTTCTGGTAGCGCATCAGCGCCGCGGAGGTCTTGGCCATCTGCATCAGGCTGAGGGCGCCTTCGTACATGCGGGCGCCGCCGCCGGAGCCGGAAACAATAATAAGCGGAAGTTTGTGTTCAAGAGCGTATTCCACAAGACGGGTGATTTTTTCACCGACCACCGAACCCATGGAACCCATAATAAAACGCGAATCCGTGACAGCCAGAGCAACGGACTTGTTGAGAATTTTTCCTTCGCCGGTGATGCAGGCTTCCTTGAGTCCGGTTTTTTTCTGGTCCTGCTTGATTTTGTCCAGATAGGATTTGACCCCTTCAAATTTCAGAGGGTCGAGCGAGGAAAGGTCCGCGTTGATTTCCTGGAAGGATTTGGGATCCAGTATCTGATCGATGCGCTCAAGCGCGCCAAGCGTGAAATGATAGGCGCATTTCTGACAGACTGAAAAGTTTTCCTTGAGGGCCTTGTTGAACATGACGTTCTGGCAGCTCGGGCACTTGGTCCAAAGGCCGGCTGGAACACTTTTCTTTTTCAGGCCACCAGCCGCTGAAGGTTCGGGCTGCGCAGGCGACGCTGAAGCTGCGGGTTCGACTTCGTTTGTCTCAACAAACGTCATAAATAGTATCGACTCAACAGGTTAGGGGTTAAAAGATCATCAATTCTAGGAGAATAAGATAGCCCTGTCAATCAATTTTAAGTCGTTGATGTCAAATGAGTTGTAAAAAGATGCCCTCCTTTACTTAGCGGGAAAATCATGATATGTTTTCCAATATGGAACACCGTATGATTCAGCAGCAGTCCCAGAAATTGATCCTCTCACCTCAGATCCGCCAGTATCTGAAGCTCCTCCAGCTTTCCACGACTGACCTGGAAAACGCCATCCAGAGCGAGTTGACGGAAAACCCCATGCTTGAGGAAAAGAAGGATCCTCTCGACAGCCTCCCCCTTCCTTCTGAAGAGGCCGGGGCGGAAGAAGCCCGGGTTGAAAGAACCTCGGATGAAATACGAGTCGGAGAGAACTTTGACCGCCTGACGGAGATGGAAGATGTTTATCCTGACCGGCTCAGTGATTTTTCGGTATCTCCGGTCAAAGACATGTCAGACAAAAGGAATTTTCAGGAGAACAGCATTACGCGCAGTTCTTCGCTCCCTGAGTTTCTGGCCTGGCAGACCGGTTTTCTGGATGTTACGGATGAGGAAAAAAAGATTATCGATGAAATTATCGGGAATATTGACAAGGACGGTTACCTGCGCGCCAGCAACGAGGAAATCGCGGAAGCTTGCGGCGCGTCACCGAAAAAAGTTGAGGCGGTTTTAAAAAAATTCCAGACTCTTGATCCTCCGGGTATCGGCGCGCGCACCATTCAGGACGCGCTGGTCATTCAGCTCGACAAGAAAATACAGACTGAGGAGTCTTTGCCTGAATCCTCAGTTGCTGAATTAAAGGTCCTTCGTCTTGCCCTGGAAATTGTGAAAGAACATTTGCCGCTTCTTGAGAAGCGGGAGTTCCCTCTCATCGCAAAGAAGATGGTCAAATCCGTAGAGGAGGTCAAGCGCGCAGTGGAGATTATTGCCCGCCTGGAGCCAAAACCCGCGCGCATTTTCCACTCGGAGGAAAAAATCGCGGTCACGCCGGATGCCGTGGTCAGCATTTCCGAAGATGAAGACGAGGAAGAAGGCGGTGAGAACAAGCTGAAGATCGATATTCTGGACGAAAGGATTCCGGAAATCCGCATCAATATGCACTACAAGAAAATGCTGCAGGACCCTGGCACCGATGAAAAGGCCCGGGCCTTTATCCGGGACAAAATCACCAGCGCCATGCATTTCATGAAGGCGCTCAGCCTCCGCAAGTCGACCCTGCGCGCGATCACCGAAGAAATTGTTTCCGCGCAAAAGGACTTTTTTGAGAAGGGGTTCTCGTTTTTGAAACCCCTGCGGCTCAAAGACATTGCCCAGAACCTGCGGGTTCATGAGTCCACAGTCAGCCGGGCTATTCAGAACAAATATCTTTCCACGCCCCAGGGCATGATTCCCTACAAAAGTTTTTTCTCGTCACGTCTGGAAACAGAAGACGGCGGTACGGAGTCCCAGAAGAGCATTCTGGAAAAAATAAAGGGTTTGATCGCCAAAGAACCCCCGGAACATCCTTTGAGCGATGAAAAGCTTCTGCAGGTCCTGAAACAGGAAGGGCTTAAAATCGCGCGCAGAACGGTCGCGAAATACCGTGAAATGCTGAAAATCCCCCCTTCGCACCTTCGCAAACGTTCAGCTTGAGTTTGTGCCTGGTTTTGCCTAGAATGAGGGTCTTTTGCTGGCGTAGCTCAGTCGGTAGAGCAGCTGTTTCGTAAACAGCAGGTCGTCAGTTCAAATCTGACC
>CAZIQJ010000133.1:0-1792 GCA_964541285.1 uncultured bacterium
CTGTTTTGATGCATCCGTATTTCACCATGCATATCGCCTCCGCGTTTTTCGCCTACGCAAGTTTTACGCTTTCTTTCGCGGCCGGAATTCTGTACCTGCTCCAGCACCATGAGCTGAAATCCAAAAAGGCCGGTGCTTTTTATCACAAGGTGACGTCGCTCGAAGAACTCGAGCGGCTTGTTTACCAGCCGCTTTTATGGGGAGCGCCGCTTCTTGTCATGGCCATGGCCATCGGTTTCGCGTGGTCCAAGTCGGTATTCGGAGAGTTCTGGGTTTTTGATCCCAAGACCATCGCGACCGCGGTCACCGGACTTTTTTATTTCATCATTCTTTATCTGCGTTCGGCCTCGGCCATCCGCGGGCGGCAGGGCGCGTTTTTGAGCCTGCTGGCTTTCGCGCTTGTGGTCGTCAGCTTTGTGGGAATGCGGTTTATTGAAGGGAGCCACAACTACCTCAGGTAGGCGAAAAAGTTATGGGATTTTTTGTTCTTGGAATCAACCATAAGGAATGTCCGGTGGGCGTGCGCGAGAAACTGCACTTCAGCCCTTCCCAGACGGAGTCCGCGCTTAAACAGATCAAGGAAGAAGGTTCCATCGCGGAACTGGTTATTCTCTCCACCTGCAACCGTGTGGAATTTTACGGCTATTCGGAACATCCCGGCCTGCCGGAAGCGGTCCTGCTTGATCTGGTGCACCGGACCCACGGCCTTGAGCCCGAAGTTTTTTCCTCTTATCTTTACCGCCGTGAGGGCAAGACCGCGACCCATCATCTTTTCCGTGTGGCCGCAGGCCTGGATTCCCTTGTCATCGGCGAAAATGAAATTCTGGGCCAGCTGCGCGATGCTTTCAAGAAATCCAACGAAATGGAAATGGTTCACTCGCTTCTTTACCGGTTGATGGAAAAAGCGCTGAAGGTGGGCAAGGAAGTGCGCGCGCAGACCCGGATCAATGAAGGCGCGGTCAGCATTCCTTCGGTCGCGGTGGAGCTTGCGGAGAAAATCTTCGGAAAATTATCGGGTGAAAAAGTCATGGTCATCGGCGCCGGCGAAATGAGCGAGCTGGCGCTCAAGAGCCTCAAGGCCGGCGGCGCGGAAATCATGTGGATTGTCAGCCGCGGCGTGGAGCGCGGGGACAGGCTGGCGCATGAATACGGCGCGGAGCGCATTTCCATGGAAGAATGGCCGGAGAAGCTTGAGCATGTGGACATTCTTTTGACCTCCACCGCGGCCCCTCACCCGATCGTGCATTTTGAGCAGATCAAAAAGGTCATGGATGTGCGGCGCAGGCGGCCCCTGTTTTTGATTGATATCGCGGTGCCCCGCGACGTGGAAGCCGAGGTCAACTCGATTGACGACGTTTACCTTTATAATGTGGACGACCTGAAAGGCGTTTCCGCTTCCAACCTGAAACTGCGCCAGCGCGAGATCCACGCTGCGGAACAGCTGGTGGAAAAAGCTGTGCTGGATTACCAGAGCTGGCTGGAACGGCTGAAGGCGCGGCCCGTGCTTGAGAGTTTCGAGACATTTCTCGACCAGGTGCTTGAAAGAGAACTGGCGGAGCTGGCTCGTGAGAAAAAAATCACCGAAGACCAGAAAGACCAGCTGCGCGGCCGCATACGCGCAAAGCTGATGCATCCGCCGCTTGTGAAAATCAAGGAAGCTTCGCAAAACGGCGGCGTCGGCCGGTACGTCGAAGCCTTGCATTCCTTATTTAATCTCGAAGAAAAGAAATAATCCAAACAACCTGTTCGGGAAAAAAATATGAAAACCACTAACCGTATCGGGACTCGCGGA
>CAZIQJ010000133.1:1802-6823 GCA_964541285.1 uncultured bacterium
TTGAAGCGCTCCAGTCGCTTTTTGATCTTGAAAGCCGCCAGTCCCGGGACTGACCCATGAAATCCCTTCTCCGTATCGGAACCCGCGGAAGCCAGCTTGCTCTTTATCAGGCTGAGCTTGTAAAGACCCACCTGACCCAGGAACTTCCGCTTGTTTCCGTTGAGATCGTCAAGATCAAGACCGGCGGAGACATGATCCGCCATGGCGGAACCGGCCCGTTCGATACCAAAAGAATTTACACCCGCGAAATTGAAGACGCGCTCCTCCGGGGCGATGTTGATATCGCGGTCCACAGCGCCAAAGACATGTCCGTCAATTTTCCCGAAGGCCTGACAATCGGCGCGGTACTTGAAAGGGAAGACGCGCGTGACTGCCTGATTTCCAAGGACAAAAAGAAATTGTCGGAACTTCCGCTGGGCGCGCGCATCGGAACCAGTTCGCTGCGCAGAAAAATGCAGCTGCTGCGCCACAGCCCTGAAGTCCTGGTCGAAGAAGTTCACGGCAATGTGGACAGCCGTATCAAGAAAATCGAGAACGGTGAATACGACGCGCTGGTGCTCGCGGCCGCGGGCGTGAAAAGGCTTGGCCTGACCCATTACATTGCTGAAATGTTCGAGGAAGAACATTTTTTCCCGTCCCCGGGGCAGGGCATTATCGCGGTGCAGATGCGCTCCGGAGACAAAGAGACCGCGGAAATCCTGCACCCCATTCATCACGCGCTGACCGGCAGGCTGCTGGAGTGCGAGCGCGCTTTCCTCAGAAAACTTGAAGGCGGATGCCAGCTCCCGTGCGGTATTTCCACCATGCCTGCCGGAGGTTTCCTGGAAGTTTCCGGTATTCTTTTCGCGACCCAGGGGCACGAATGGGTGGAAGAAAAATTTGAAGGGCCCGAAAGCCAGCCGGAGGCCGTGGGCCTTGGTCTTGCCGAACGTATCCTCGCAAATGGCGGACGAGAGATTCTTGAAAAAATCCGTCATGAGAAAAAATAGCGAAGGCATCCTTGCTTTCGCGGGATGACAAAAAGATTCCATGAAAAAAAATAAGGGAAAAGTCTATCTGGTGGGAGGCGGGCCGGGCGATCCGGGCCTGATCACCGTTCGCGGCCTGGAACTCCTGAAAAACGCGGATGCCGTGGTCTATGACGCGCTCATTAACCCGCTTCTTCTGAATTTCGCCGCGCCTTCCGCACTTCAGTTTGACGCGGGCAAGCGCCATGGCGAAGGGGATTATCTTTCCCAGAAACAGATCAATCAAATGCTGGTCAGGCTGGCGAGGCGGGGCATGAAAGTGGTCCGGCTCAAAGGCGGCGATCCGTTTGTGTTCGGCCGCGGAGGCGAGGAAGCCCGCGCCCTGAAAAAAGCCGGTATTTCATTTGAAGTGGTGCCGGGCGTCAGCGCGGGTTTTGCGGTCCCTGCCTACGCGGGCATTCCGGTCACGGACCGCGCACTGGCTTCACAGGTCACTTTTGTCACGGGCCATGAAGATCCTTTAAAGGAACAGTCCGCGCTTGACTGGAAGGTGCTTGGCTCAAGCTCAGGCACGCTGGTTTTTTTTATGGGAGTGAAGAACCTTTCGCGCGTGTCCGCGCGTCTGATGCGGGAAGGCATGGGCGCCTCTATGCCCGCGGCCATGATTGAGTCCGGCACGCTGCCGAAACAGCGCGTCGTGGAAGGAACCCTGCGTAATCTGGCGGAAAAGGTGAAGAAAGCCGGTATTTCATCTCCCGCGCTTCTCGTGGTAGGCAAAGTCAGCACTTTGCGCAAACAGCTCAGCTGGTTCAAACCGTCCCGGCAAATGCCCTTGTCGGGAAAAACCGTGCTGGTCACGCGCGCGCGCAGACAGTCTTCTTTTTTCCGCAAGTCTCTGGAAGATAAAGGCGCCTCGGTCCTGGAGTTCCCCGCGATCGAGGTTCTGCCTCCCCGCAGTTCCGCGGAAATGGACCGCGCGGTCCGCGGACTTGAAAATTTTGACTGGATTCTTTTTACCAGCGTGCATGGTGTGGAATATTTCATGCAGCGTTTGCGTGCTTCGGGCCGTGATGCCCGTGCCCTTTCCGGCGTCCGTATCGCGGCCGTGGGGGATACCACGAAGCAGTCGCTTGAAAACCACGGCCTTCGCGCGGATTTTATCCCGAAAAAATTCACGGCCAAAAGCCTGGTCCGTGAGCTGGCCCGAAAAGGGCAGGTGAAAGGGCGGAGTTTTCTTCTGCCCCGTACGGACATCGCGCCCATGGCCCTGAACCAGGGGCTTGCCGCGGCCGGGGGGAAAGTCACGCAGGTCAATGCCTATCGCACGGTGCCGGGCTTCACGGGCGGGGAAAAAAAGGCGTTGCAATCCTGGCTGGAGCGTAAGAAAATTGACTGCCTGACCTTCACAAGCTCCTCGACGGTGCAGAATTTCCTGAAAGCCATTTCGCGCGGCGCGCGCGAGAAAATACGGAAATCTCCGGTGCGTATCGTTTCCATCGGCCCCGTCACCAGCGGCACGCTTCGCAAGGCAGGTTTCAAAGTTTACCGGGAGGCAAAAGAGCACACCCTTGAGGGTCTGCTCAAGGCAATCCACCATGTTTAACCCCATACAAGGCAAGTTTCCTGATCTGCGGCTGAGGCGCCTTCGCCAGAGCGAAGGCCTTCGCCGCCTTGTGCGCGAAACCCGTTTTTCTCCCAGCCAGCTGGTCATGCCTTATTTTGTGCGTGAAGGCCGCAATGTCCGCGAAGCCATCGGCTCCATGCCCGGCCAGTTCCGTTTTTCCGCAGACACTCTAATGAATGAGCTTGAAGACCTGACGGCCTCGGGCGTCAACTCCGTGCTGCTTTTCGGAATTCCGGAAGAAAAAGACGAAACAGGTTCTTTTTCCGCATCCGGGCAGGGAATCGTGCAGAAGACCATCCGGGAAATCAAAAAGAATTTCCCCGGGCTTGTGGTCATCACCGATGTCTGTCTTTGCGGTTACACCAGCCACGGCCATTGCGGCATGATTTCAGCCGCGGGAGAAATTGAAAACGACCCCAGCCTGAAAGCCCTGGCCGCCATGGCGCTGTCTCACGCGGAAGCCGGAGCGGACATGGTTTCTCCCAGCGACATGATGGACGGCCGCATTCGCGCCATCCGTACCGCGCTTGACGGCGCGGGTTTTTTCAATCTTCCTGTCATGAGCTACGCGGCCAAGTACGCGTCCGCTTTTTACGGTCCGTTCCGCGATGCCGCGCATTCCTCACCCTCTTTCGGAGACAGAAAAACCTATCAGATGGACCCGGCCAACCGCGAAGAAGCGCTGCGTGAAATGGCCCAGGACGTTGAAGAGGGCGCGGACATTCTTATGGTCAAGCCCGCCCTGGCTTATCTTGATGTCATCCGCGAAGCGGCGCAGACCTTCAGCCATCCTCTGGCTGCCTACTCGGTCAGCGGGGAATACGCCATGGTCAAGGCCGCTGCGGAGAAGGGTTTGGTGGATGAAAAGAAGGTGGTCCAGGAAATGGCCATCTCGGTTTTAAGGGCAGGCGCGCGCATCCTGATTACCTACTACGCCCGCGAATTGGCCCTCTGGGAGGCCCTTGAACAGGGTCTGGCCCAGGCGCAACTTCCCTCTAACTAACACCTTACGACTATTTTCGGTCTTTGGATTGTAAATACTTGCCTGGGGGGGTAAGCTTCCTTTAGGGCTTTTTAAAAGGGAGGAGTCAATCTTGCGGAAACAGGACGGGAATATTTTCTCGGTTCTTCTGGTCGAAAAAGACCCGGATGCTCTTCATCTGGTGCGTAAAAGCCTTCAGGATTGCCGTCAGTTCCAGGCCAGCGTTGACCATGTCTCAAGCGTTGAACAGGCCCTCCAGAAACTCCAGGAAAAAAACTTTCACCTTCTTCTTTTTGACGGCGAAGCCGAGGCCGAGTCTGAAACCGGCCTGAAACTTCTTCAGGAAATCAGCCGTCTGCGCATGAAAATCCCTTTTGTCATGATGACCCCTGTGCGCGACGACGAGCTTGTGCGCAAGGCCATCAAGGCGGGCGTTTCCGATTTTATCGTCAAGAACGAGAGCCAGTTCCATGAGCTGGCCGAGAAACTCAAAGCCTGCTACGTAAAGTTTTTTTCCAGCCGCAAGGGCATTCAGGAGTTCCGTGAAAAAATTCTGGAAAAGCTCGAAGGTCCCGCCGTTGAAGCTCCAGACCAGAAAGAAGCCTCGATCAAGGATGAACTTACCGGCCTCTACAATCACAGTTACCTGCATGACAGGATTGTCCGGGACTTTTCCGCAGCCACGCGCTACAAGTATCCGCTGTCGTGCCTGATGATTGATCTGGATCATTTCCGCATGATCAATGAAAAATACGGCTACCGGGCGGGTGAGGAGATCCTGAAACAGTCCGCGGAGCTGCTGTTTGACAACTGCCGCCTGAGCGACTGCCTGGCGCGTTACGGCGGGGAAGAGTTCGCGATTATCCTGCCGCACATCAGTTATGAAGGAGCCTCTGAGCTGGCCCACCGCCTCCGGGCGCTTTTTGCCAGCCACACCTTTTTTGTAGGGCGTGAAAAAATACAGCTTACCCTTTCGGTCGGCGTAACGTCATTTCCTGAAGATTCCATGAAAACGCGCGCTGACCTTCTGCTTTTCGCCGAACAGGCGCTCTCTAGAGCAAAAACCATTGGCCGCAACCAGGTATGCCTGTATCGCGACATGGAGCCTGTTCTCGGCGAAGCTTTCTCGGCCATTCAGATCAGCGAAGACAAGATTGTGGATTTTCAAAGACGAATGACCGAAATTTCGATCCAGGCCCGCAAGGCCTACTCCGAAGCTTCCAAAGCCCTGATTATGGCCCTGGAAAACAAGGACCGCTACACCGTGGGCCATGCCAGCAGCTGCGCGCGTTACGCTCTTCATGTGGCCGAAGCCATGGGCATGGCGACTGAAGAAGGCGAAGTGGTGCAGCACGCCGCGCTTCTGCATGATATCGGAAAAATATGCATTCCCGACTCCGTCCTTTTAAAGCCCGGCCGTCTGACCATGACCGAGTTTGAAACCATG
>CAZIQJ010000134.1:0-6815 GCA_964541285.1 uncultured bacterium
TGCGGATTTCGTATTTCTCGGGATCAATTTCCCGCGCGCGGATGTGGATATAAGACTCTTCCTTGTCGCCGCAGGCCTCGATGGAATTTTTCACCAGGTTCAAGATGGCGCGGTAAAGAGATTTCGGCTCACCTTCAACTTCGCCGATTTTCTCCTCCGCCTGAAAATCCAGTTTCACGCCCCACTGCTCAGCCTTGGGGGCCACATCCTGGCGTAACTCCTCCAGAAGCTCCCCCAGCTTGATTTTCTTGGGGTCAATCTGGTAGTCCTTGGTCAAGCTCAGGATCTCGTAGGTGAAACCGTCCATTTCCCTCAGCGCCTTCTCAATGCCGCCTGAACCTCGCTCCAGAAACTTGGTGTCACTTTTCTTGATGCCTATTTTAAGAAACTCCTGGGAAAGCGTCGCCAGCTGCAGGATGTTCTTGAGCTCATGCATGACCGCGCTCATGGTCTGGCCAATGGTGGCCAGGCGCTCCATTCGAAGATTGTCCTCAAAAAGAAAAATGTTTTTCAATGACGCGGCGAGCTGGGAGGAAAGGTCCGCGGCAAGCGCGGCATCCTTTTCGTCGAACTTCTCGTCTTTGCTTTTTCTGGAAAAACAGGCCACGCCAAGCGCGCTGTTGCGCACAATCAGGGGGATATAAACAGCGCCCGGCTCGCAAAGATTCTTCCCCCCATGCAGGACTTTCTGCGCGAGGGCAGTGACATCCGCCGGGGCCTGCTCACAGCCGGAAGCGGCTTCCATCCAGAGCTTGTCGTTATTGCCGGAAAGAAAAAGAAAGGCGGTGTCGGCTTTGACAAAAACAGAGGTGCTTTCCAGAAAAAAATCGCAGAGGAGTTTTTTGTCCAGAAAGGAATTGTAGATTTTTCCTATTTCAGCGGCTGCCTGAAAGTCTTTTTCACGGTCCTGCAAGAACACCTGCCTTGTGAATAGTTAAATGTTAACCACCCGTTTGCGGTATTTCAAGTGATGTTCCAGCTTTTAAACCACATATGGCCCTGGATATAAGCGTCGCTGACCGGGAAGGCCGAGAGCAGCGGGTACCAGTATGCAAAAAGGCCCGCGGCAATGGCCAGGTAAAGCCCGGCAAAAACCCTGCCTGAACGGCCGCTTTGCCAGAGTTTTCGAAGACAGTAAGCAATGCCCAGCGCCACAAAGGGAAGTGCCGCGTAATAGTAATGAAAAAATTTCACTCGCTTGATGGCCGCCCAGGGAAGCCATTGCGATAAGAACCCGAGCAGGATAAAAACAGGCTGCAGCTCCCGGCTTTTCAGAAAGCGCCAAAGCATGTAAAACACACAGGGAATAAAACCCCAGAGAACGGCCGGGTTTCCCATGCATACGATAACGGCTGTTCCTGCTTCGCTTTTATTGTAGTAATACCAGATGTTTTTCAGAATCAACGGCCAGCCCCACCAGGCAGAACCGTAAGGATGCCCGGATTTCAGGTTCCAGTGATACTTCAGCATAGTGGTCTGGTAGTACCACAGGCCTTTAAAACCCACATAGCCCAGATGCACGAAAAGCAGGATCAGGTTGGCCAGCAGATAAATTCCAAGAATCACAGCTGTCATCAAAACCAGCTTGAGCAGAAATGACCGCTTGGATGGAATCCCGGGCCACGCGCGCAGAGTGAGCATGACCATGATAAAAATCACGCCCAGCCCCACCCACCGCGTACCCGCAGTCAGGCCGAGAAAAACTCCGGTCAAAATACAGGCCCACAGCCTGCCTGTGTCGAGAAAACGGATAAACGTCCAGAGCGACAGGCACATAAACAGCAGCATGGACGCATTCAGCATGGCAATGCGCGCCTGGGTGAATGAAATGCCGTCAATGGCCAGCAAAAAGGCGGCTGTCAGAGCCGGGCCGGAACTGCCAAAAAACCTTCGGGCCAGAAAAAAGAAAACGATAATGGCGCCGCATCCGGAAAGAAAAGGGGCCATGCGCCAGGCCCAGGGATTGTCCCCCAGGGTTTTCAGGCTGAGCGCCATCAGGATTTTTCCAAAGGGCGGATGCGCGGTGTCCGTGTTGCCGTTCAGCACGGTAAACTCACGCGCGGTTTTTACATGATAAACTTCGTCGTAATACTCTTTTTCAGGAACGTTCAGGCGGTAGCCGTATAGAGCAAAAAGCCCTGCCAGCAGAACGATTCCAAGCACATACTTGCGCATCAAAAAGCCCTTTCAGAGTCATTTATTTCGGGGTATTATGCCCCCTATGATTATCGACTCTCCTTCCGAAAATAAGGAAGTTTTTGTTCTGAAAAGCGACTCCTCGGAACTCAAGCCTTTGCGTGAGGGCCTCAGGGCCCGGCTGGCCTCGGCCGGCTTTGATGAAAAGACCCTGGAGTCCCTTTTGATCGCGGTCTGTGAAGCCGTGACCAATGCCATCCGCCATTCCTATCATAACGAACCTGGCCGGGAAATCCGGGTCACTTTTGAGGACCTGGGAGACAAAGTCAGCCTGAAAGTCAGGGATTTTGGCCATAAAATCAAGGTCCAGGAGATCAAGGAACCCACCCTTCCCCCTGTCAAAGGAGGGGGTCTGGGCATTTATTTCATGAAGACAATTATGGATGAGTTGGAGTATAATACCGACCACCCTGAAGGCAATGAACTCATCATGGCCAAACACAAGGGGCGCCAAAAATCATGAAAATTCAGGTTAAAAAAACCGAAGATCAGTTCGACTGGATTGAACTTGAAGGCGACCTTGATTTCCACTCTTCCCCGGACCTTAGGCGGGAACTGACCAAGCTGGTGGAGCATCAAGCCTCCAAGGTCATTATTGATTTCAAGAAAGTCAGCTACATTGACAGCTCCGGCCTCGCCACTTTCGTGGAGCTGTTCCAGAGAATGAAACGCTACGGCGGAAAACTGGTCCTGTACAATCTCAATCCTGCCGTCCGAAGCGTGTTTGAAATCTCAAAGCTCGACAGCATTTTCAAGCTGGCCGGGACTGAGAAAGAAGCCGTCAGCCTGCTCTCCTGAGCCAGGCTGAAATTCCCTTAATAAGGAAGTTTTTCACGTGATCACCCGCATCAATACTTTTTTTGGAAAACTTGGGCAAAATCTGCGCAACTCCTTTGCCGAGACTTCGCGCCTCGCCGCCCTTGGAGCCGAGGCCTTTTACTGGACTTTTCTGGCGCCCATGGCGGGAAAAAAAAGCTTTCGCCGTGACGCCTTTTTCCGCCAGCTTGTTTTTGTCGGAAATGAATCCGTTTTCATTATCTGCCTTGTCGGAATGGCCGTAGGCGCGGTGCTGGCCCTTCAGGCCGCCTATCAGCTGAAGCAGTTTGGCGCGGTCCTTTACACAGGCGCGCTGGTCAGTGTTTCCATTACCCGTGAACTGGGGCCTGTCATGGCGGGCATTGTGCTTTCAGGCCGCGTAGGGGCGAGCGTGGCCGCCGAACTTGGCACCATGAAGGTCCAGGAAGAAGTCGACGCTCTCATGACCATGGGTATTCCCCCGATTCCGTACCTTGTGGTTCCCCGCATCCTGGCCATGTTCATCATGCTGCCCTGCCTGACTGTCCTGACAGACGTGGTCGGCATCATAGGCGGTTACCTGATCGGCGTGGTCACGCTGGGTATTCCCTCTGAACTTTACCTGCAGGCCGGCTTTGACGCGCTTGTGCAAAAGGACATTCTTACCGGTCTGGCCAAAAGCGCCGTATTCGCGCTGCTGGTCGGCATTATCTCAACTTATCAGGGCCTTTCCGTGCGCGGCGGGGCCGAAGGCGTGGGTAAGGCAACCACCCAGTCTGTTGTTTATTCCGTCATCGCCATTATCATCGCGGACTGCGTCTGCACCGCGCTTTTCTTCTACGTGCTGTGATGATGGAAACCGAGAACATGACCCCCAGCCCTATTATTCAAATCAAGAACGTGCATAAAAGTTTCGGCGCGCGCAAAATTTTAAACGGCGTCGAATTCGATATTTACCAGGGCGAAACCCTTGTCATCATGGGCGGTTCGGGCTGCGGCAAAAGCACCATGCTGCGCGCCATTGTCGGCCTGATGAGGCCTGACGAAGGCAATATCATGATTTTCGGCGGTGATATGGCCCAGTCCCCGGAAGACCACAAAGACCAGATTCGCAAAAAATTCGGTATGCTGTTCCAGGGTTCTGCCCTTTTCAACTCCCTGACCGTGGGCGAAAACGTGGCCCTCCCTCTCAAGGAACACACCAGCCTTGACCCCGACATTATCAAGATCATCGTGAAAGTGAAGCTGGAGCTTGTAGGCTTGACCGGCTTTGAAAACCTGAAGCCTTATGAAATTTCAGGCGGCATGAAAAAACGCGTGGCGCTCGCCCGCGCCATCGCGCTTGATCCGCAGATCGTTTTCTATGATGAACCCGGCGCCGGCCTTGACCCCATCACCGCCAGCGTCATTGACCATTTGATCATGGACCTGAGCAAGAAGCTCAAGATGACTTCGGTTGTCGTGACCCATGAAATGAAAAGCGCTTTCCGCATCGCGGACCGTATCGTAATGCTCAATAAAGGGAAGGTTGTCATGGTCGGCACACCTTCCGAGATCCAAAACTCCGACCATCCCTATGTCAGTCAATTCATCAATGGAGAAATCGATGGCCCCGTCAACTTTAAAGAAACAAGAGAAAGCTACCTCAAAGGAATCCTGGGTGACTAACGTCTCCCTCCCCTACACTTCCCAGGAAGTCAGGGCAGGATTTTTGTTCACCGCCGCAGCGCTGCTGCTCCTTGCCCTTTTGCTTTTAAGCGGCAAGTCCCAGCTTGGCAGCGCCCGGCAGGTCACGGCCCGCTTCAATTACATCGGCGGCCTGGAAAAGAACGCGCCGGTTCATTTCGCGGGTCACAAGGCGGGAAAAGTCACCAACATCGAATTCACGCCTGAAGCTGAATCCCTGATCACCGTGACGCTGGCCCTCCCCAAAGACATCCCTATCCATGAAGATTCAGAAGTCTATGTGGATGCTCTGGGTTTTATGGGAGAAAAGTACGTGGAAATCACGTCCGGAAGCCGGCAGTCGCCTCTTCTGGCTTCTGGCCAGGCCCTGAAAGGCACAGACCCCATGCCCGTCATGGAACTGGTGAAAAAGGGCACCACCCTGATTCAGGAGTTTGAAAAGACGAATGAATCCATGAAGAAAATGCTGGCTGATGTCAGCGCCCTTCTTGAAGCCAACAAGGGCAACACAAATGAAATCTTTGCCAACCTGAACACCTCTTCCGCCAACCTTGCGGAAATGACCCGCGATCTGAAATACCATCCGTGGAAAATCATGAGGAAAGGCAAAGAGAAAAGCCCTGAAGAAATCGCGGAACTGGAAAAAACCCAGGAAAAAAATTAAAGCTTAATCTGCTTTAAGGGCGGGATGACCGGCTTGTTCCCGGTCACGGCTCATATAAATATCACGCGGTTTGGCGCCTGAAGCAGGCCCCACAAGACCTTCCGCTTCCATCTGATCAATGATCCTTGCGGCGCGCGTATACCCCAGCCTGAGACGCCTCTGAAGATTTGAAGTCGAAGCCTGCCCTGTCTCAAGCACCACGGCAACAGCCTCATCAAAAAGTTCATCCTTCTCTCCCGCTCCGCCGCCCTGGCCTCCGCCCGACTGCGTCGCAAGAATATCCGGATGGTAAACAGGTTTGCCCTGCTCAGCCACAAAAGCCACCACGCTGTTGATTTCCTCGTCCACAATAAAAGAAGCCTGGCCGCGCGTAGGCTTGGCGTCGCCCGGACGCATGAAAAGCATGTCACCCTTGCCGATAAGCTTGTCCGCGCCTGAAGCGTCAAGCACAGTGCGGGAATCGACCTTGGATGCGACTTTAAAGGAAATGCGGGCCGGGAAATTAGCCTTGATCACGCCCGTGATCACGTCAACGGACGGGCGCTGCGTGGCGAGAATCAAGTGAATTCCAACCGCGCGTGACAGCTGAGCCAGACGGGTGATCGCGGTTTCAACCTTGTCCTGCGCCACCATCATAAGGTCGGCAAGCTCGTCAATAACGACCACGATATAAGGCAGACGCGCGGGAATGACATTTTCAGAACCCGCATTTTCTTCCATCTGCTTTTCAGAGGATTCGGAAAGAGGCCGTGAGTTAAAGGCCTGAATATTCCGGACTCCAACCGTGGCCAGCAGCTTGTAACGGTTTTCCATTTCCATGACGACCCAGTTCAGGGTCTGGGCGGCTTTCTTGACGTCCGTCACGACAGGGGTCAGCATATGCGGAAGCTTGTTGTAGACCGCGAGTTCAACCATCTTCGGGTCAACCATGACCAGTTTAAGATCCGCGGGCGAGCAGGCGTACAGCAGGCCCACGATGATGGAGTTCACGCACACGGTTTTTCCGCTTCCTGTGGTTCCCGCGATCAGAAGATGCGGCATGGCAGCAAGATCCCCGATCAGCGTTTTGCCGCTGGTGTCTTTGCCCAGCGCCAGGGGCAGCTGGCATTTCCTGGAGGCAAAGATCGGCGAGTCAATCAGCTCGCGAAGCGAAACCATGCTCGCGACTGAATTGGGAACTTCCACGCCGACCGCGGACTTGCCGGGGATCGGAATAATCAGACGGACACTGGCGGCCTTGAGCGCCAGCGCAATATCATCAGAAAGCGCGGCAATGGAGTTGACCTTCACGCCAGGCGCGGGCAAAAGCTCGTAACGGGTTATGACCGGTCCCTGTTCCACTTCCATGACCTTGACGTCAATGCCGAATTCTGCAAGCGTGTCTTCAAGTATCTTGGAGTTTTCCTGCAAATTGTCAGTCGGCGCCGCGCTTTTGGCCGGGCGTTTCAAAAGATCGAGCGGAGGAAATTTATAG